>JBAXUC010000027.1:0-15324 GCA_037129855.1 Actinomycetota bacterium
GTTCAGCACGGCATTACAAAGATGTACGGAGAAGATCCGGCAGACATTTTTTATTACATCACGTTGTATAACGAAAATATTCCAATGCCAGCGCAACCGAGTCATGTGTCAACACAAGATGTCATCAATGGTCTATACCAATGGGCGCCATCAACATCTGGCACCACGCACGCATCAATCTTGTTCTCCGGTTCAGCATTTGCAGCAGCATCGGAGGCTGCAACCATTCTTCGCACCAAGTACTCCATTGATGTTGATCTGTGGTCAGCCACCTCATACAAGTCATTGCGTGACGACGGAATGGAAGTGGAGCGATGGAATCGTCTGCACCCAACTGAAAAGAAGCGCCGTTCACATGTCGACACCATGCTTGGAGCTTCAGCGGCTCCAGTTATTGCGGTCACTGATTTCCTGCGCATTGTTTCCGAACAAGTAACTACGTTCGTGCCGAGTCGCCGGTTCTTGTCTCTCGGCACAGACGGCATGGGCCGTAGCGATACGCGCGGGGCTCTGCGCGAGTTCTTTGAAACAAACGCTCCTCACATCGTCATTGCGGTTCTCTACAGCCTCATCGGATCGCATGGCGTGACCAAAGAAGTTGTTGCTCAGGCAATCGTTGACCTCAATATCAACCCAGAAGCAGTACATTCTCTTACTCGCGACTAAATCAAAGGAACATGCCCGTGGCCACCTTGTACATCACCGGAAATCCTGACTCTGATGCGTTTCTCAACGCCAACGGCACTGCATTGCTTATAGGCATGCTGCTCGACCAACAAGTACCGATGGAATGGGCCTTCAACGGACCATGGACATTGAAGCAACGACTCGGTCATCTTGATGCAAAGAAAATTGCAGCAATGGACCCAACAGAGTTTCTCGCTATCTGTTTAACAAAACCTGCGATCCATCGGTTTCCAAAAGCCATGGCGCAACGCATTCAAGGAATGTGTGCAGTGCTCGCTGAAAAATACAAAGGTAAAGGCGAAAACATGTGGGCAGACATTGATGATGGTCATGTGCTGTTCGAACGCCTTCGTGAATTGCCAGGCTTCGGTGTCGAGAAGGCTCAGATTTTTGTTGCGTTACTCGGCAAACGTTTTGAATTCACTCCCGCCAACTGGAAAAAAGCTGCAGGCGTATTTAGCGACTCAAACCCTCGAACTGTTGCTGACATCACCTCAGCAGAAACTTTGTTAACTGTTCGGGCATGGAAAAAGGCTGAGAAAGCTGCTGATCGCGACAAGCAATCACGGCCCCTGAAGTAGCCTCATTGCAATGACCGTGCTCATCACCGGCGGTGCCGGATACATCGGATCCATCACCACACGACTCATTCGTGCATCTGGTCGTGGCGTCGTCGTGCTCGACACTCTTGAAAATGGTCATCTCAAGGCCGTGGGTGACGCCCCATTCGTTCAGGGCGACATTGCTGATTCCGATCTAGTTGCGCGAGTTGTGGCTGAGCACCAGGTTGATGAAGTGGTGCACTTCGCTGCATACAAAGCAGTCGGTGAGTCCATGTTGAACCCTGGCAAGTATTTCAGCAACAACGTCACTGGTTCACAAAAACTTTTCGAATCTCTGCACACGGCGGGCGTCACGCGTGTTGTCTTTTCTTCCACTGCAGCGGTCTACGGCACTCCACAGTCAGTTCCCGTCCGCGAGACCGATGTTCTCAGTTGTGAAAGCGTCTATGCAGAAACAAAGCTGATGATCGAAAAGACACTCGGCTGGTATTCACAAACAACATCTATGCGCAATGTGTGTTTGCGCTACTTCAATGCAGCCGGCGCTTCGCAAGATGCAACCCTCGGCGAAGACTGGCGCTTTTCACAAAACCTCATCCCTCATGTCATGAAGGCTGTCCTTGGATTCGCACCGGCGCTCACAGTGTTTGGCAATGACTTCCCCACCCCAGATGGCACAGGCGTGCGCGATTACATACATGTCGAAGATCTTGCTCGCGCACATGTTGCAGCACTTGACTATCTGGCAAAAGGAAACGACAGCATCACATGCAATGTTGGCACTGGTTACGGAACAAGCGTGATGGATATCATCGCCGCCACTGAACGTGTCACTGGCAAAAAAGTTCCGTACGAAATTGCTGGTCGTCGCGCTGGTGATCCGTCAGAGTGTTACGCAGATCCGCGATGCATCAACGAGACATTTGGTTGGTCACCTACGCACAGCCTCGATGACATCATCTCTTCTGCGTACGCCTGGCACACGTCGCATCCACACGGGCACGATTCGTAAATTACGCTGACAGCGTGCGCTGACGGTCAAGCCAACCGAGCAACACTGCGATGGCACGTGGATCGTGACGAAGTCGATGCCCTGCCCCTTCAATCACTCGCAATTCAGCACTGCCATGTGCATCTGCCAAAATGCGCGAGTCAGCAACAGGCACACTTTCATCGTCATCACCATGCATTACCAACAATGGTCGTGGTGCAAAACGTTGTGCTGCATCAACGGGGCGGAACCGGCGTAGTTCCCGGCTCCATTCATCAAATGATGCAGGAAACCCTGGCGTACGAATGGCTCCGATTTCGCGAGCATGTTCAAAGAAACGTCGTGGCTGGCCGGCCCAGTCATCAAAATCTGCACGAGCACTTAATAAAGCACATCCGCGCACTCGCGGGTCATCTGCTGCAACACATAACGCAAGTGCACCACAAGTATTTGTACCCCCGAGCCACACGCCATCGGGCGACACTTCGTCTTCTAAATGATCAATGGCGGCACGCAAGTCATCAACCCACCCCTGCATTGAAAAATCGCCTTCACTGCTGCCGCATCCGCGAAACGTAAACGTGAGCGCAGCCCATCCCAAGTCATTTGCCACACGATCCATCAGTTGTGAAAACGTGACCCCAGATTGTCGAGCATCAACTGACCCACTCGGAAAACCATGACACAAGATGATGCCCGGCAATGACGATGCATAACCAGTCGGCGTTGCCAAGTAACGATTAAGAACTAACGACCCAGATTGGAAAGTTCCGTTGGTCGCATCTGACATCTGAAGCGAACTTACGCGCGAGGCTTGCGAAGGCGACGTGTTACGCCAGCTGTTGCGAGGGTGTATCCGCGGTTACGGGCTTCTGCCAATGTGTCAGGCCCGAAACAGAGCCCTACGCCTTCAGCAACGATTGTGTCGACAATTTCTTTGTCACTCCACTCGTCAAGGTCATACACCAATTGTGTGCGTTTGTCTCCGAGGAATCGTGTGTGCTCAAACTTGCCTGGTCTTTCCATAGAGATAACGGTAGTGCCCCAGCCTCCTGTATGCAGGAACGGCGGGCTAGTCAGTTACTTCTCAGGTGAAAGCATCAAACCGAGGACGGCTTCGAAGGACACTTTGTCCCATTGCGCAAGGTCAACATGCCCAGGGTCCATCTCGGCAACGGTGCGACCAATGATTTGACCATGCAACCAATAGGCAATTGCCATGGGGTCTAGGTCTGTACGCAACCAACCCTTCTGCTGTGCGACTAACGCGGCATCAGCGATTGTGGCCAGAAATTTCTTGTTGATGTCGTTAATGGCAACAGCTAACTCCGGATTTCGTTGCGCTGCGCCCAAGACACTCAATCGAATCGCTCGAGAATGATTACGCTCTGGTCGATAGCTCCATTCCATGGTCTTGCGAACCGCCCGCACGTAATCTTCTTTTGTTTCGACTAACACCATCATCGCTTCAACAGGAATGTCTGTTTTGAGACATTGCCAATACCACTCGACATATGCGGCATTTATTAGTTCTGTTCTATTCGCAAAGTGGTGATAAATCGAAGGCTCTTTAATGCCCATAGCTTCGGCGATTGCGCTCAAACGCACCGAAGATTCTCCGCCAGATTCCATCATTTCAATGGCTGCGTTGAGGATGCGTGACCTGGTGCTTTCGGCAATCTCCATAGACAGACGAGGTTACAGGTGGTGGCAAGTGGGTGGCGACTCAATGGCAACGTGTCCGCCAGATAGCGGTAAGTTTCACGTATGAGCAGTACCGACCAGCCAACATCCATCGAGTTCTTCTTCGACATCATGTGCCCATACGCATATCAGACATCCATATGGATTCGTGATGTGCAAGAACAAGTCGGATTCGATATTACGTGGCGCTTCTTTAGTTTGGAAGAAATCAACCGTGAAGAAGGAAAGAAGCATCCATACGAACGCGACTTCGCATATGGCTGGACTCCCCTTCGCGTTGCTGCATGGTTGCGCAGGCAGAACAATGATTGGTGTGGCACGTTCTACAAAATCTGTGGCGAAGCACTGCACGTCAATGCTCGACGCTTCTATGACCGCGAGATCGCGCTGGAACTCATGGAAGAAGCAGGACTTCCCACTGAAGCGTGGGATCTGGCATTGGCAGACCCAACCACACACGATGATGTTCTGAACGACCACAAATATGCAACAGAACAACTTGCAGCTTTCGGAGTTCCCATCATCACCGTGCCAGGTGGTCGTGCAGTCTTTGGCCCGGTTGTACTTCCGGCACCAACAGCGGACAAAGCAAAAGAACTATGGGATCTCACTCTTGCGTACAGTCGCTTCCCTGGTATTTTCGAATTGAAGACTCCAAAGACTGACGCAGACATGGCGATGATCGGCAGCATCTTTTCTCCATATCTCGAGGGCCGTCAGTGGCGCTCTGTTCAAAACCCAGCACGTTGATTACTAAAGGACACTGACATGATCCCAACAGACACCATTAACAAACTTGAAGAAACATGGAACTCCATCAGCGAGTTCGGTTCACAGTTGACAGAAGCACAATGGAAAACTCCATCACAATTGCCAGCATGGACCGTGCAAGACAATTTGTCGCACCTTGTCGGCACTGAATCGGGCCTCGAAGGTCTCGCTAAGTCTTCCCATAAGGCCGCAGATGTTTCACACACGAAAAACCCCATTGGCGAAGCGAACGAAAACGATGTTGATTCACGCCGCTCTATGACTGGCGCTGCCGTCCTAGCTGAATGGAAAGCCCTCATTGCTACCCGCATTCACACGTTGCGTAACGCCGGCGATGCTTATTTCGAAAAAGAGTCTTTCACCCCTACAGGTCCAGGAACCCTTGCAGACTTTTTGCATATTCGTGTTCTTGATTCCTGGATTCATGAACAAGACATGCGTCGTACTGTAGGAATTCCCGGCCATCAAGGCAGCCCTTCTGCAGAACACACCATTGATCGCCTCATTCGCACTATTCCCATCGTTGTTGGCAAGCGCGCCCAGACACCAGAAGGCGGCACAGTCGTTGTTGCTATTACCGGAGCCGTAAAGCGCACCGTGGCAACCACCGTTGTGGAAGGCAGGGCCCAAGTATCAACTGAAGTTCCGCCGAGTGTTCTCGTAACCATCACAATGGATTCAGACGTGTTCCTGCAACTAGCAACAGGTCGGGCAACTCATGCAGAACTCGGTGCAGCAATTGGTATCACTGGTGATTCTGAACTCGGCACCCGCGTGGTGTCGCAGTTCAACATGATGATCTAAATCTGATCTGCCTTCGGGCCAACAGCGCCAATTGCCGCGAAATATGCCATGTGAGCATCTGTCACATGCACCACATCAACATCATCAAGAAGGTCAACGCCACGTCGCGCAGCTTCTTTCAGCAAATATGCAGTCAAGCTATTCTCATCAACAACGACAGGAATAGAGATATTCTGCACACGATCTGTGACATCAAGTGGTGTGAGCCCTTTATCGTTCAACCATGACAAATGAGCCAGCAACAATTGGCGCACTTCTTCCATTGTGAGTCGCGCTTGAGCACTGCTTGGCAACACACGCACGACATATTCGGCAGCTTGATCAATGTCGTAAATCACGCGTGGCGCAACCATGTCTAATCGTTGTGCTTCGCGCCCCACCACAACTGCTGCGATGACAAATACTGCGAGAGCCGAGGCAAGGGCAAACAGAACCGTAACTATCGACATGTCATCAGCCTACGAGAACCTTCTTGTCAGAATCTCTCCATCACAAACCACTGGTCATCGGGGGCAACTGTCACAACGCGAGCCATAAAGGCACTGCCGTTACTGCCCCATGAATACTCCATGTACTGCGGCAAACCTGGACGATGCATCAGGTTTCGTCCTTGAAATCCGAATTCATATGCAACAGACGGGCAAATATACGCAGTAGTTCCGGCGAAGGGGGCAGACAGTGTCATGTGAGCATGACCGCTGACCACAGCGAGTACTTGATGGCGAGACACCACGTCGGTCAGCCTTGCAATCGACGCATCATCAAGACGCACCGAATCCAACGCCTTCCCTCCGCTCGCAAAGCACGGATGATGCATCGCAATCAACGTGGGAAGACCATCAGACAGTTCAGAATCCAACCACTCCAGTTGATCTGTATCAAGAGCGCCATCACCACGGCCCATGCGAGCAGAGTCCATGACAACCACTTTGCCTTCAGGAACGGCAAGCACGTAATCAAGTCGCCCGTTTCGCGATGGCAGTGAATACAAACGCTGCATCTTTTCTGATTCATCGTGGTTACCTGCGCACAATGCAACTTCTACATCTACTGATGCCAAAACATCAGAGAAGCCGCGATATTCATTGTCAGTTCCTGCACGAGCCACACAGTCGCCAGTAATTAGCACTGCGTTACTGCGTTGAGATGCGTGTTGCAGTGCTTTGGTCAGGTTCCCTACGGGGTCTGACCCTTCAAATAATTCGTCACCAGGGCCAGTGATATGAGGGTCAGAGATTTGGGCGATAACTGTGCGTGCCATAGGCGCAGAGTACTGCACTCACATTGATTCAACATGTCCGAGAAATGAAAAGAACCCGGGCACTAGGCCCGGGTTCTTTCAAGTTTTGATCAGCTAGTGACTAGCTAAGGATCAGATACCGATGCGTGTAGCAAGAAGCTCGCGGTGGTAGGTCGGATCACCAAAGATGAGTTCACTTGACTTCGCACGCTTGAAGTAAAGGTGTGCTGGGTGTTCCCAGGTGAAACCAATACCGCCGTGGATTTGAATGTTCTCTGCAGCTGCGTGGAAGTACGCCTCTGAGCAATACGCCTTAGCAAGTGATGCAACTGAAGGAAGTTCTTCGTTCATTTCTGCTGCACACCACATGCCGTAGTAAGCAGCTGACTTTGAAGACTCAACTTCAAGCAACATGTCTGCACACTTGTGCTTAATTGCCTGGAATGAACCGATTGGACGTCCGAACTGGATGCGATCCTTTGCGTACTGAACTGCCATCTCGAGCACTTTCTGTGCTCCACCGACTTGCTCTGCTGCAAGTGCAACTGCTGCAAGGTCCATAACTTGGGTAAGGACTTCGCCGCCCTTGCCTTCTGTACCGATGAGCTTTGCTGGAGTGTCTTTGAACTCAAGCTTTGCTTGCTTACGTGTCTGGTCCATTGTGGAAAGCGCTGTACGGGTCAAGCCCTTTGCATTGCCTTCAACTGCGAACAAGCTGACACCCTTTGCAGTGCGTGCTGAAACGATGATGAGGTTTGCTGTGTGACCATCAAGTACGAAGCTCTTTGCACCAGTGATGGTGAAGTCAGAGCCAGAGCCCTTTGCTTCGATTGTGATTCCTGCTTCGTCCCAACGGCCTGATGGCTCTGTTGTTGCAAGTGTTGCGATTGTTGCGCCACTTGCGATGCCTGGAAGATACGCCTTCTTTGCTGCATCATCACCCGAGAGGAGCAATGTGTTTGCTGCGAGCACAACGCTTGAGAAGTACGGAGCGCACAACAAAGCGCGACCCATTTCTTCGAGCACAACGCCGAGTTCAATAAATGAGAAACCTTGTCCACCGAATTCTTCGGGGATGGCAAGTCCTTGCAATGCCATTTGGTCATTCATTTGGGCCCACACTGCTGTGTCGTAGCCGGTCTCTGTCTCCATCTGATCGCGTACTGCGGTCTCTGAGGACTTGGCCTCAAGGAACGAGCGCACCATCTTGCGGAGTTCTTCTTGTTCTTCACTAAATGCAAAATTCATAGATCACAGTCTGACCCACCCCATGACCCCCTCGCCAATCAAGATGTGTACGCAGGTGTACACATATCCCGCTACCCTGTACCCATGGCCCATATAGGAATGCGTGAATTTCGATCTGCCCTTGCCACGTATGTGCGCAGGGCCCAAATGGGTGAACGGGTCGTTATTACTGTCGACGGTTCCCCCGTAGCCCAACTGTCGAACATGGGCTCTGACTATTCAGGTATCACCATTGCGGACCTTGTGGCGCGTGGAGTAGTTATGGCGCCACGACGCACCGGCGATTGGGTACCAAGCGATCCGTTGATTCTGTATTCCGGTGCCCGTATCGACAAGGCACTGTCACAGGTGCGCACATGACAGTTGTTCTTGATGCAAGCGCACTCCTTGCATTGCATGTTGAAGGCACGCAACGCGACGTTGTTCGCGACATGCTGGAAAACGACACCACATGGGTTGCGTGTGCAATTGCATTGAGTGAATCAATCGTGGCTGCATCTCGTCTGACAGACGAAGTGGTGTTGTCGCGTCACCTTGAAGACATGATTCGCCATACGTGGGATTTCTTGCACGTCGTACCCATTGATCAGTCATTGCTCGACGAAGCAACGACCTTGTGTCAGTCACAACCTGTCGGAATTTCGGCTGCTTTGCACCTTGCTGCCGCCTCGCGCCTTCCCGCCCCCATTCGCTTCATCACCTTTGATGCCGCACAAATCCCCGTTGCCCTGTCTTTAGGGTTCGAGGTTGTGTCAGGCTAAAGAGATGGCAAGCCCACTCGGAACCCTTCACTATTTCGACCACCGGTTGGAAGTGCACCGCGTTGTTGTTGGGCCATACGCAAACAACGTGTTCGTTGTTCGTTGCAAACACACAGGTGAAGCAGTGTTAATTGATGCAGCAAATGAACACGAACGACTTTTAGAGCTATGTCAAGCACTCGGCGTTCGTTCGGTGCTTGAAACACACGGCCACCACGATCACATTCAAGCAATTCCTGCAATGCGTGAAGCCGGATATTCCGTTGCGGTGTCACACGATGACGCCGGCATGTTGAAAGACGTCGGATACGACCTGTTCCTCGACGACACACAAGTAGTTGAAGTGGGCAAGCTGCGTTTCGACGTGATACATAACCCCGGTCACACTGCAGGTTCTGTGTCATTCAAAGTGCACGATGCCCCGTTGTTATTTACTGGTGACACATTATTTCCTGGCGGCCCTGGTGCAACACATTTTCCTGGCAGTAGTTTTGACACCATCATTGAGTCATTAGATACACGCTTATTCACGTTCCCAGGAAACACTGTTGTGTTGCCCGGTCATGGAGTTGACACCACTATCTCTATGGAGCGTCCTCACTTAGCCGAATGGGTTGCACGTGGCTGGTAGCAATAGCCCGCGCCTCGGCGGAATGGCATTAGATCCATCAGCCTTGCCACATGTAGTTGACAACGCATCAATTGCCAATGACGGTCGTGCATACCCACAGGTGCGCAAAGAACTACGAACCATCCCTTCGTTTCTCAATGCGTGGTCCGTTGCTTGGATGTTTGGCCAAAATATTTTGATTCTTGCCGTTGCAGTTCGACTCAATTCACTTCCCGTTTGGGTTATTGCATTCCTGCTGATGGGTCGCATGCACGCGCAATTTGCTTCCCTCATGCACGAAGCTGCTCACAGACTTCTGTTTCGCCACAGAGGCGCCAATGATTGGGTGGGTAATTGGTTGCTTGGTTTCCCCGTGATCACCAGCACGCCCGCGTATCGACGCGTCCATATGGCTCACCATCGTGAAGAGTTCGGCCCAGAAGAACCAGACATTGCGTTGTACGCGAACTACCCCATTGCTAAAGACAGCCTTCGACGCAAACTAGTGCGCGATATTTCGGGACAAACAGCTGTGCGGCTATTTCGCAATCAACTTCGCGGCTTTGCGTCAAGCGATGCGCGAGTTCGCAACACGCTATGGAAAATGACTGCAATACAAATTCTCATCGCTGGATTGTTTGTTCTTGCGGGTCATCCGTGGCTGTACCCCATCATGTGGGTGTTGCCGTATTTCACGTTGTGGCGCGTCATCAACCGCTTGCGTTCCATTGCTGAACATGGCGGACTTCGTGCAGACGATGATCGGCGCATCACCACTCATTCGGTCGTGCAACATCCGCTAGCTCGGTTCTATTTGGTCCCGTACAAAATTGGCTTTCATCTGGCCCACCATGTCGACGCCGGTGTCCCGTTCCGTCACTTGCCCCGGTACCACCAACTCTTGCGGTCTGCCCAGTACGCCGATGACGTCGTGGAGTACCCCTCGTATCGGGCCATCTGGAAGGCCATGGCTCGGTAGGACCTAGTTAACACTACGTCCGTAGTGTTAATTACAGAGACCGCCTAGACTGGCTCTGTGCCTGAATTATTCCGCATTAGCGACCTCCATGCCCGTCCCGTCACGGAAGACACTGACCCCACAGACGAAATTCTGCGCGGGGTGTCCTTATCCATTGCTGCTGGCGAAATACACGCCATCATGGGTCCGAACGGTTGCGGTAAATCCACTCTTGCAAGCACCCTTCTCGCGTCTCCCGAATACGAAGTAACAAGTGGCGACCTTTTCTTCAAAGGCGACAACATCACCGAATGGACAACCGATGTTCGCGCAAAGGCCGGCATCTTTCTGGCGTTTCAATACCCACAAGAAATAGCTGGTGTCTCAGTTATCCAGTTCTTGCGTCAGTCACTTTCAGCACGAAAAGGAATTGACCTTTCCGTTCTTGAATTGCGCTTGTCTGCAATGGACTGGATGAAGCGCCTCGGCATGGATTCATCATTCGTTGACCGTTACCTCAATGAAGGTTTCTCAGGTGGCGAAAAGAAGCGCAACGAAATCATGCAAATGGCATTGCTGGAACCAGACTTTGCAGTCCTTGACGAAACAGACTCTGGTCTTGACATCGACGCATTGCGCATCGTGGCTAAAGGTATTCGCGAAGTGCGCGTTGATCGCCCAAACATGGGCATCCTTCTCATCACGCACTACCAACGCCTGCTCGACGAACTTCAGCCAGACCACGTGCACATCATGATTGATGGTCGCATTGTGAAATCAGGCGGCATGGAAGTTGCAGCAGAACTAGAAAAGAACGGCTACGAGGCCTACAAGGCAACTGTGTCATGAGTTTTGATGTGCAGCGCGTGCGTGCCGATTTTCCGGTGCTTGCCGAGATAATCAACGATAAGCCGCTCGTCTATCTTGACTCTGCCAACACATCTCAAAAGCCAAACGCCGTTATCGATGCAATGACTCAGTTCATGCAGCACGGTTATGCGCCAACAAATCGCAGTGCGTACCAACTTGCAGCAGACGCCACAGACAAATTTGAAGGCGCCCGTGCAAAAGTTGCTGCATTCATCAACGCCCCTAAAGTCCACGAAATTATTTACACCAAGAATGCCACCGAAGCTCTGAACCTCATCGTTCGTTCATGGGGTACAGCGAATCTTTCTGCTGGTGACGCCGTAGTTCTGACACACATGGAACACCACGCCAACATTGTTCCGTGGCAAATGCTTGCAGCCGAGCGAGGCTTTACCATTCGCTGGGTTCCACTCACATCAGATGGCCTGCTTGATCTCAGCAACCTAGATACTTTGCTCGATGGCGCAAAAGCGTTTTCATTCACTGCAATGTCCAATGTTCTCGGCACCATTAACCCCACTGCAGAACTCTGCGCAGCAGCCCACAAGGCCGGCGCAATAGCAATTGTTGATGCATGCCAAGCAGTGCCACACATGCCCTCTGATGTTCAAGCATGGGACGCCGACTTCGTGACATTCAGTAGTCACAAAATGGTCGGCCCGTCAGGTCTCGGTATTCTCTGGGGACGCGAATCATTGCTCGATGCGATGCCGCCGTTCCTGGGCGGCGGCAACATGATCTCAGATGTGAAACTTGAAGGTTTTACATACGCAGAATTGCCCGCAAAGTTTGAGGCAGGTACTCAACCAGTTATTGAGGCAATCGGACTTGGGGCAGCTGTTGATTACTTGTCTGCAATCGGCATGGACAATGTGCGTGCACATGAACAGGACATCACCGTCCTTGCATTGAACTCATTGAATGACCGCTTCGGTAGCGATATCACTATTCACGGAAGCACCGATGCAGCACTTCGCGGAGCAACCATCAGCTTTGCGTATCGCGATGTGCACCCACACGACATCAGCCAGGTTCTCGACCAAAACAATGTCTGTGTTCGCGCCGGCCACCATTGCGCAAAGCCTCTCATGCGCCTCTTGGGTGCTAACGCCACCGTTCGCGCCAGTTTCTACCTGTACAACACCCCTTCGGATGTCACTGCCCTGTGCGATGCCCTATCCGAAGCGGGAGACTTCTTCACCCTCTAGCCTCATACTCGGAGATTCATATGCCCGGATTAGAAGACCTATATCGCGAGATCATTCTTGATCATTACAAGAGCCCTCGTAATCGCGGCTCTCTTGAACCACCTGCTGTACGCAGCGAAGGTCACAACCCATTGTGTGGCGACGAAATCGAAGTGTTTCTCATTATCAAAGACGGCATTGTTAACGACATCAAAATTGGTGGCCAAGGTTGTTCCATTAGCCAGAGTTCAGCTTCCATGATGAGCGCTGCTGTCAAAGGCAAACCAGTTGAACAAGCTCGTGCACTCATTCATCGTTTCAAACACATGATGTCAATCGATGAAGGTGGCGAAGAGCCAGACACGTCTGCTCCGCTCGGAGACCTAGAAGCACTGCAGGGTGTCGTGAAGTTCCCTGTTCGCATTAAGTGCGCTGTTCTTTCGTGGAACACCCTTGCTGAAGCCCTTGATATCGCTGCCGAATAACGCATTGCCCACTCGGCAATTCAATTCACAGTTAGCATTTCTTCCACGATGAAATCCCCACTTCGCATCGCCCTTACCGTTCTTCTCACGTGCGTTCTCGTACCCACGTCTCTTGTGAATGCAGAAGGCTCTGACACCACAACGCCAGACACGACTGCATCAACAAGCGTGCCAACAACCGTGCCTGAAATTGTTTCCGCCACAGTGCCGGCACCAACGACAACAACGTCAACCTTGCCGCGCGTCTCACGTCCGCAACGCGGCACGGCATCAATTGGTTTTGCCCGCATAGTTCTCGACGAGCAACGCGTGTATGTGTACAACCATCGCAAGCGTCTCATCGCCACGCTTCCTGCATCAACCGGCGTTGATGATCAGACCCCGGTCGGCACCTTCAAAGTGTTCTCACAATCAGCCCAAGCGTTTTACACACCAAACCCAAGTGAGCGCATGCGCTGGATGACTCGATTCACCAAGGGTCGCGCGGGCGGAAACATCGGCTTCCACGGCATTCCCTACAAGGTCACGAAGAGTGGCGAGATTCCATTTTTCACCCCTCTTGGTATTGCACCGTCTTCCCATGGATGCATCCGCATGCGTGTCGCTGACGCCAAATGGCTATTCCACAACATGGACATCGGCACCGTGGTGTCGGTCGTGCGTTCCAGGGGCTGACAACGCTCCTTCTTAGTAGTAAGTTCACCTCACCACTTCTGATTCGGGGAACCATGGCTACACGCGCAACATTCAAATCTTTTGAAGAGTCAACCAAAGAAGAATGGGCCAACATCATGGTCTGTCTTCAAGACACTCAAGCAATGGTGTCCACTCGCATTATTGAACAGATGAAAATGCTCGAACATGATCAGGGTGGTTTCCCTGTGAACCGTCTTGAGCATTGCTTGCAGACCGCAACACGCGCAGAAAAAGATGGCCGCGATGCTGAGTACATCGTGTGCGCACTTATCCATGACATTGGTGACAACCTTGCGCCGTTCAATCATCCGGAAATTGCTGCAGGCATTGTGAAGCCTTTCGCATCAGAAGCCAACTGGTGGATGGTGAAGCATCACGGAATTTTCCAGGGCTACTACTTCTGGGACCACATCGGTCTTGACAAAAATGCGCGCGAGCAGTTCCGTGGAACTGAATATTTTGATTACACAGAAGAGTTCTGCGCAAAGTACGACGGGCCAGCATTTGATTGCGACTACGTCAGTGCGCCTCTATCGCATTTTGAGCCACTCATTCACGACATGTTCAAGCCCAAAGGGCGCTAACACAGAGAAATAACCTCTGTTCATTTTCTCCGAACAGCATTGGCAGTAGTTTCATACCTACCCCATACATCGGAGACACCAATGAAAATCACCCTTCTCGGAACAGGCAGCCCTCTGCCAAGCACTACATGTGCTGGCCCATCCACTCTTGTTCAAGCCGACAACCAACACATTCTTGTTGACGCTGGTCGCTCTGTTGTCATGCGCCTTCTTGCAGCAGGTTGCCCTCCCCCATTCGTGTCAGCAGTTCTCTTAACCCATTTGCACAGTGACCATATTTCTGACTTGAACGACGTCATCACCACTCGTTGGATTGCGTCCCCGGCTGCAACTCCGCTTCCTATCTATGGTCCTATCGGCACAAAGAAGATGGTTGACGGATTGCTTGCCATGTTGTCGCAAGACGAGGGATACCGCCTCGCGCATCATACTGACCTGCGTGCAGCTGGTGGAATGAAACTTGAAGTCCACGAAATCGAAGCAGGTCACACATTTGCAATCGGTGGCGTTTCTATTTCAGTTCACGCAACAGACCATCGCCCCGTTGCACCAACAATTGGTTTCCGTATCGAGCACGCCGGCACTGTTGCTGCACTCGCTGGCGACACTATTCCGTGCGAAGGCCTCTATGGCATGTGTAAGGACGCAGACTTCTACGTTCAAACAGTGATTCGTGAAGATCAGGTTCGTGCATTGGCACCATTAGTACCAACCGGTGCACGCTTTCTTGACATCATCGACTACCACTCCACTGTGCAACAAGCAGCGCAAACAGCAACAAAGTGCGGAGTCAAGACCTTGGTTCTCACTCACTTCGTTCCAGCAATTCAGCCAGGGGGCGAAGCCGAATGGCACGCAATGGCTGCTGAGTTCTTCACCGGTGAAATCATCATCGGCCCAGACCTCACTTTTGTTGAGAAGTAGCGAACCGCACACCTACAACTGCAACCGCCAATCCCGCGATTGCAAGCACGCCAAGTCGCTCACCGAACAGCACTGCGCCTTCAATCGTTGATAAAGCTGGCGTTAAGAAAAACAAACTGCTGACTTGTGCTGCTGCTTGTCTGTGCAACAACCACAGCATGATCAAGATTGCAGCAATCGACAAAACACCAACTGCCCACGCAAGTGACAAAACACTGCGCGTTGTCACCGTGAATTGCCA
>JBAXUC010000028.1:0-15251 GCA_037129855.1 Actinomycetota bacterium
CCATGGTTCCGATGTTTACGTGTGGCTTATTACGCTCAAACTTTGCTTTGCTCATGACTGATTCCGTTTCGGTGTTGGTGTAGGTGGGTTGTCAATGTTCTATGAAGTAGGTCTTTGGCTATTCGCCGCGGACTCGCTTCACGATCTCGGTTGCGATTACCTCAGGTACCTGCTGGTACGAGTGGAACTGCATCGTGTAGGTGGCACGCCCCTGGGTGCGTGACCGAAGGTCTGTACTGTATCCAAACATCTCGGAAAGCGGAACCTGCGAACGAACGACTTGGGTATTTCCGCGTGCTTCCATGCCTTCGATACGTCCGCGACGGCTGCTGAGGTCTCCCATCACATCGCCCATGTACTCATCTGGAGTCACTACTTCTACTGCCATGATTGGCTCAAGAAGGACAGGGCGAGCCGCTTCAGCGGCCTTCTTGAATGCCATCTGACCGGCAATCTTGAAGGCCATTTCGCTTGAGTCAACGTCGTGGTACTGGCCGTCCATCAAGCTGACGCGAACGTCCACTGTGGGGTAACCGGCAAGAACACCGTTGTCGAGGGCTGCTTGGATTCCTTGGTTGGTTGGCTGGATGTATTCGCGAGGAATACGGCCACCAGTGACCTTGTCAACGAATTCGTATCCGCTGCCAGGGCCAGTTGGCTCGACAGTGATTTTTACAACTGCGAACTGGCCAGAACCACCGGACTGCTTGATGTGACGATATTCAACAGACTCGACGGTCTTTGTAATTGTTTCGCGGTATGCAACTTGTGGCTTACCAACAGTTGCATCAACGTTGAATTCACGTTGCATACGGTCAACAAGGATTTCAAGGTGAAGCTCACCCATTCCTGAGATAACAGTTTGGTTTGTTTCTTCGTCGGTACGAACGCGGAATGTTGGGTCTTCATCGGACAATGACTTCAAGGCCTTACCAAGTTTGTCTTGGTCGTCCTTGGTTTTTGGTTCGATAGCAACGTGGATAACTGGCTCTGGGAATTCCATGCGCTCAAGAATGATGAGATTGTTGCGGTCACACAGAGTGTCACCAGTGGTGGTTTCTTTGAAACCAAGTCCGGCAACGATGTCTCCGGCCATTGCAACATCAAGGTCTTCACGCTGGTTTGCGTGCATCAATAAAATACGGCCAAGGCGCTCTTTGCGCTCTTTGGTGCTGTTGTACACCTCGTCACCTTTATTGATGGTTCCGGAATACACACGGAAGTATGTGAGTTTGCCGAATGGGTCTGCAACAATCTTGAAAGCAAGCGCAGCGAATGGGCCATTCTCATCTGCAGGACGAGTGAGTTCTTCGTCGCCCTTTGCATTGGTACCAGTAGCAGCCTGAATATCTAACGGGCTTGGCAAGAAGTCAATAACAGCATCAAGCATTGGCTGCACACCCTTGTTCTTGAATGCTGAACCGCACAAGATTGGTACGAAGTCAAACGCAAGAGTTCCGGCACGCAGTGCCTTCTTGATGTCATCTTGAGTGATCTCTTCGTTGGCAAGATACTTTTCCATGAACTCATCATCAGAACCGGCAATAACTTCAAGAAGTTCTGCACGGTATGAATTTGCTTCATCGATTTGATCTGCAGGAATGTCTATTTCGTCCCACTTGGCGCCGAGTTCTTCGTCTTGCCAAATAAGAGCCTTCATCTTCACGATGTCGATAAGACCAATGAATGGCTTATTTGATTCTGGGCCGCCAGCACCGACTGGAATTTGAATGACTGCAGGAACTGCTTGAAGGCGTTCTTTCACCATGTCAACTGTGCGGTAGAAGTTTGCACCAATACGGTCCATCTTGTTGATGAAACACATACGTGGAACTTTGTACTTGTTGGCCTGGCGCCACACTGTTTCTGTTTGTGGCTCAACGCCAGCAACAGAGTCGAATACGGTGACAGCACCGTCAAGCACGCGCAGTGAACGCTCTACTTCAATGGTGAAGTCAACGTGGCCTGGTGTGTCGATGATGTTGATGCGGTGGTCGTCCCAGATGCAAGTGGTTGCAGCAGATGTGATGGTGATGCCACGCTCTTGCTCTTGAGCCATATGGTCCATGGTCGCTGCACCGTCGTGCACTTCACCGATCTTGTAGCTCTTACCTGTGTAGAAAAGGATGCGCTCTGTAGTTGTTGTTTTACCAGCATCGATGTGGGCCATGATGCCGATATTGCGAGTGCGGTCGAGTGGAAATGCACGCTTGGCCATTTGAGTTCACCTTGTTTTTGCGGGGGTCGGTAGGGATAAAGAGTTATTGAATACAGGAGCGCACCTCAGTGAAACTGGCGGTGCGCTCTTGTGATTGATCGGTTGTGGGGGTGCGTAACTACCAGCGGTAGTGCGCGAAGGCCTTGTTGGACTCGGCCATCTTTTGCATGTCGTCACGCTTTTTCATAGCGGCGCCAAGACCATTAGCTGCGTCCATCAATTCGTTCGCGAGGCATTCAGACATGGTCTTTTCACGACGTGAACGTGAGTAATCAACGATCCAACGGATTGCAAGAGTTGAAGCACGACGAGGCTTTACTTCAACAGGAACTTGGTATGTAGCTCCACCAACACGGCGGCTGCGAACCTCGAGTGGTGGCTTTACATTTTCGATTGCGCGCTTCACTGTGGAAAGCGGCTCTTCTGAAGTCTTCTTTTCAATAAGAAGCATTGCGTCGTACACAATCTTTTCAGCGATGCTCTTCTTGCCGTGCAACATCACCTTGTTGGTGAGCTGCGTTACGACAAGCGAACGATAGATGGGATCGGCGACAAGATCGCGGCGTTGTGCGGGGCCCTTACGTGGCATGACGGTTCCTTTTTACTTCTCGCGCTTTGCGCCGTAGCGACTGCGTGATTGCTTGCGATTTTTTACACCGGCAGCATCGAGTGCGCCGCGAATGATTTTGTAACGAACACCTGGAAGGTCGCGAACACGACCACCACGAACAAGCACGATGCTGTGCTCTTGCAAGTTGTGACCCTCGCCTGGAATGTACGCGGTGATTTCAACACCACTTGTAAGACGAACACGAGCCACCTTACGAAGAGCCGAGTTCGGCTTCTTTGGAGTGGTGGTGAAAACGCGGGTGCACACACCACGACGCTGAGGTGAACCCTTAAGCGCTGGTGTCTTTGTCTTTGTTGTTTTCGTGCTGCGACCCTGACGGATCAACTGCTGAATTGTGGGCACGGATCTACCTCTTGCTAGAAAAATTGAGTTGGTGACCGACGTTCAGAACACAATTGTTCTGAGCCGCCGCAAGGCCATCAAGACCTTGTAAGGCTAGGGGCGTATGTTCCCCAGTGGCAACCCGCCACTGGTTCACACTGCCGACGATTCTGGGGGCTCTTGCTCGGACGAAACCGAGTCAGAAGGGATTTCCCCTGCTGGCTCTGGCTCAACCTCTGCAACGACTTCAGCTACTTCGACCACATCTGGAGTCTGGGCAGTAATGCTGTCAAGGATTGCGTCTTCGACGGCAAGGTCCTCAAAAGCATCCTCTTCCATGACAAATGTGCCCTGGAGTCCTGCCAAGTAGGCAGCTGGATCAGCTTCGTCGCTTGAGAAGTATTCCATTGGCTGGTAGTCAGGTGCATCAACATCGAAGAAGCGGTAGCGCTCCATGCCTGTTCCGGCTGGAATGAGCTTGCCGATGATGATGTTTTCCTTCAGACCAATGAGGCTGTCGGCGCGACCGTCGATAGCAGCTTCGGTCAGAACACGAGTTGTTTCCTGGAATGATGCTGCTGACAACCATGAATCGGTTGCAAGCGATGCTTTGGTGATTCCCATGATTTCAGGGCGACCTTCTGCAGGACGCTTTCCTGCTTCCACCATGGCGCGGTTTGTGTCGCGGAATCGCTTCGCATCAACACGCTCGCCAGGAAGGAAACCAGTGTCACCAGTTTCTTGAACACCAACACGACGAGTCATCTGACGAACAATAAGTTCGATGTGCTTATCGTGAATTGCTACACCTTGGTCGCGATACACCTTCTGTACTTCTTCAACGAGGTACTGCTGGGTGTTACGAATTCCGAGGATCTCCATGATTTCTTTTGGATCCCATGGACCATCAGTTACAGGCTGACCAGCTTCAATGTTCTGGCCATCTTTTACTTTTGGACGACTTCCCGATGGAAGAAGAATGAGGTGCTCTTCACCCTTGTCATCGATGACATTGATGGGGATTCCCTTTCCTTCATCTTCACCGATACGAATAACACCAGTTGCTTTTGCAAGACGTGCTGAACCCTTTGGAGTACGAGACTCGAACAATTCAACAACGCGTGGCAAACCACCAGCGATGTCTTTACCTGCAACACCACCAGTATGGAATGTACGCATGGTGAGCTGTGTTCCTGGCTCGCCGATCGACTGTGCAGCGATAACGCCAACAGCTTCACCAAGTTCAATGGACTTTCCGGTTGCAAGTGAACGGCCATAGCAGAGTGCGCAAACACCGAGTACAGCATCACATGACACAACAGAACGAACCTGAACGCGATCAAAAGATGAATCAGTACGCAACTGCTCCATCTCGATATCACCAATGATGGTGTTCTTTGGAATGACAGAGCCATCGCTAAGAGTGACATCGTTCAACAATGAACGGCCAAACAACTTTGTTTCGAGGTAACCACGAACCGTGCCAGCGTCAACTTTGACGTTCTCAACCCACAGGCCAAGACGTGTGCCGCAGTCAGCTTCACGAACAATGAGTTCCTGCGCAACGTCGACGAGACGACGTGTGAGGTACCCAGAGTCAGCAGTACGAAGTGCGGTGTCAACGAGGCCTTTACGTGCACCAGGAGTAGCAATGAAGTACTCAAGTGTTTCAAGTCCTTCACGGAAGTTGCTCTTGATAGGACGAGGAATCATGTCACCACGAGGGTTTGATACGAGTCCGCGCATACCTGCGATCTGGCGCATCTGGGTCATGTTTCCACGAGCACCAGAACCGACCATGATGTCGATTGGGTTGAACAAGTCAGCTTTGAATTCTTCAACCATTGCTGCCTGAACTTCTGCAGTTGCATCGGTCCAGATTGTTACTTCCTGTTGACGACGCTCACCATCAGTGATGATTCCGCGACGGAACTGGTTTTCAACTTTGTCTGCTTGCTTTTCGTATTCATCAAGAATTTTGCGCTTCGACTTGGGAGTTTTTACGTCCTCGATAGAAACGGTTAGTCCGGATTGCGACGCATAGCGATAGCAAATTGCCTTCATTGAGTCAAGAGTGTCAGCGATGATTGACTTGTCGTAGTGATCTGACAAACGCTCAACAATGACGCCCATCTCTGACTTCTTGATGGTGAAATCAATGTGACCGAATCGAGCTGGATAATCAGCAGGAAGAGTCTCTTCGAACAACAAGCGTCCAGGAGTGGTTGTAAATGGAACACGCTTACCGTTTTCGTCACGGTCATACATGTTGATGAGGGCGTGAAGGTCAACAGACTTTTCATCGAGCGCGCGGAATACTTCCCAACGACGACCGAATGAACGACCTTCACCCTTCACACCAACGCGTGATTCAGTGAGGTAATACCCACCAATAATGAGGTCTTGTGACGGAGTAACGATTGGACGACCAGATGCTGGCGACAAAATGTTGTTTGCTGACAACATAAGAACACGAGCTTCAGCCTGTGCTTCTGTTGACAGTGGCAAGTGAATAGCCATCTGGTCACCGTCGAAGTCAGCGTTGAATGCTGTACAGACGAGTGGGTGAATTTGAAGGGCTTTACCTTCAACCAAGATTGGCTCGAACGCTTGAATTCCAAGACGGTGCAATGTTGGAGCACGGTTCAACATGACTGGGTGCTCTTTGATGACGTCTTCCAGAACATCCCACACTTGCGGGCGGCGACGCTCGACCATGCGCTTTGCACTCTTAATGTTCTGAGCCAATTCAAGATCGACGAGGCGCTTCATAACGAATGGCTTGAACAATTCAAGGCCCATAAGTTTTGGAATTCCGCACTGGTGCAAACGCAATGTAGGACCAGCAACAATTACTGAACGACCTGAGTAGTCAACACGCTTACCGAGCAAGTTCTGACGGAAACGTCCTTGCTTACCCTTCAACATGTCAGACAATGACTTCAATGGACGGTTACCTGGGCCAGTGACTGGACGGCCACGGCGACCATTGTCGAACAATGCGTCAACTGCTTCTTGCAGCATGCGCTTTTCGTTGTTGACAATGATTTCAGGAGCACCAAGATCAAGCAGACGACGCAAACGGTTATTGCGGTTAATAACACGGCGATACAAGTCGTTGAGGTCTGACGTTGCAAAACGTCCACCTTCCAACTGAACCATCGGACGAAGGTCTGGAGGGATAACTGGAACAACATCAAGAATCATTGCCTTAGGGCTGTTGACCCGACGACCTGATTCATCACGCTGGTTGAACGATGCAACGATCTTGAGGCGCTTGATTGCCTTCTGCTTGCGCTGTGCAGACAGTGGCTTACCCTTCAGACCATTTTCAATTGCGTCACGAATTTTCAATTCTTCAGAATCGAACTCGATCGAGTCAATGAGCATCTTGATTGCGTCTGCCCCGGTACCACCAGTGAAGTAATCCTGGTAACGATCTTTGATTTCACGCCACAGCGATTCGTCTTCAATAATTTTACGTGGGTGCAATGAAGCGAATTCATCCCATGCGCGCTTAACAAGATCCATTTCGTTGTCGAAGCGATCACGAAGTGACTGCTCTTCTTTGTCCATGATTTTCTGGCGAGCTTTGATGTCCGACTCTTTCGCGCCGTCCTTCTCCAATGCCTTCAATTCAGCCTCTTGCTCTTTGAGCTTGGCCTTCATTGACTTCTCGCGGTCTTTGGTGATTGCTTCGCACTCTTCGAGGTAATCCTCTTCGAGTTGCTTGTGATCAGCATGACGCTTGTCAGCATCAACAGTTGACACTAAGTACGCAGCGAAGTAAATAACTTTTTCAAGTTGCTTTGCCTTCAACTCTTCTTTTGGCTCGAGGCCACCAAGAAGATACGCAAGCCATGAACGGGTACCGCGGAGGTACCAAATGTGCACGACTGGTGCAGCAAGTTCGATATGGCCCATGCGCTCACGACGCACTTTTGAACGAGTGACTTCAACGCCACAACGCTCACAGATGATTCCCTTAAAGCGAACACGCTTGTACTTACCGCAGTAGCACTCCCAGTCACGAGTAGGTCCGAAGATCTTTTCGCAAAAGAGTCCGTCCTTTTCAGGACGCAGTGTGCGGTAGTTAATGGTTTCAGGCTTTTTTACTTCGCCTTTAGACCACAAGCGGATTTGTTCTGCAGTTGCCAGCCCAATACGGAGCTGGTCGAACATATTTACGTCGAGCATGGGAGTGTCTTTTCCTTCGAGTCAGTGGATCAGTAGGCGCGCGCCGGGCGGCGGTCACGGTCGTCGTCATCAGAGCCACGCTCTGGACGACTGATGTCAATTCCGAGTTCTTCCGCAGTGCGGTAGATCTCATCATCAAATTCGTGCATTTCTATTTCCTTGCCAGCAGTGTCGAGAACTTCGACGTTGAGGCACAAAGACTGCATTTCCTTCATGAGTACCTTGAAGGACTCGGGAATGCCAGGCTCAGGAATGTTGTCACCTTTGACGATCGCTTCATAGACCTTGACGCGACCAAGCACGTCGTCGGACTTAATGGTGAGAAGTTCTTGCAAGCAGTACGCGGCGCCATAGGCCTCGAGTGCCCACACTTCCATTTCTCCGAAGCGCTGGCCACCAAACTGTGCCTTACCACCAAGCGGTTGCTGTGTGATCATGCTGTATGGGCCAGTGGAACGGGCATGGATCTTGTCGTCGACAAGGTGATGCAGTTTCAAGATGTACATGTAGCCAACGGTGACGTCGTTGTCATAGATCTCACCAGTACGGCCGTTACGCAATTGCGTCTTACCGTTCTTCTTGATGAGCTTGGCTGGCTTGCCTGATTCGTCGAGCTTGCCATCGGCACGGTCAGCGTTCAGGTGATCAGTAAAGATTTTCTGAATTGTCGGATGTTCTCCGGCTTGGTCTTCTTCGTCCCACTGAGCACCATCGAAAATTGGTGTTGCAATGAACGTTGCAGGATCTGTTGCTGAACGAGTCTTATTTTCAGTACCAAGGCGAGGGTTCTCACCAATAGTTTTTCCGGTCTTTGGATCGGTCCAACCCCAACGAGCTGCATAACCAAGATGCGCTTCAAGCACCTGACCTACGTTCATTCGACTTGGAACACCAAGTGGGTTCAAGATGATGTCAACAGATGTTCCGTCATCGAGGTACGGCATGTCTTCGACTGGAAGGATCTTTGAAATAACACCCTTGTTACCGTGACGGCCAGCAAGTTTGTCACCGACAGAAATTTTACGCTTCTGTGCAACGAACACTTGAACAAGTTGGTTTACGCCTGGTGGAAGTTCATCGCCGCGCTCACGAGAGAACACTTTGACGTCAATAACTTTTCCGCCCTCACCGTGAGGAACTTTGAGTGATGTGTCACGAACTTCGCGAGCCTTTTCACCGAAGATAGCGCGCAACAAGCGCTCTTCAGGAGTGAGTTCTGTTTCACCCTTAGGAGTAACTTTTCCGACAAGAACATCGCCAGGGCTGACTTCAGCACCAATGCGAATGATTCCTTCATCGTCAAGGTCGCGAACAATTTCATCTGACAAGTTTGGAATGTCACGAGAAATTTCTTCAGGTCCGAGCTTTGTATCGCGAGCATCGACTTCATAGTTATGAATATGGATCGATGTAAGAACATCGTCGCGAACGATGCGCTCGCTCAAGATGATGGCGTCCTCGAAGTTGTAGCCCTCCCATGGCATAAGTGCCACGAGCAAGTTCTTACCAAGTGCAAGTTCACCGTCATCAGTTGATGGACCGTCTGCAAGCAGTTGGTCTTTTACGACTTTTTGTCCTTCAACCACACGAATGATTTGGTTGATACAGGTGTCTTGGTTCGAGCGGTTGAATTTCATCAACTTGTGCTCGGTTCCCTTGCTGTTACCTGCGTACTTAACGACAATCATTTCGCCTGAGACTTCGATGACTTCACCATCGTCTACGGCAAGGACGACGTCTGCGCCGTCATGAGCTGCACGCTTTTCGATTCCGGTACCGACGTATGGAGCTTCTGAACGTACCAATGGCACGGCCTGGCGCTGCATGTTTGCACCCATCAAGGCACGGTTTGCGTCGTCATGTTCAAGGAAAGGAATCAGTGCTGTTGCAACAGACACGATTTGCTTTGGCGACACGTCAATGAAGTCAACTTCGTCTGGTGTTACAGACACGATGTCAGTGGTAGCACCAAAGAAGCTTTCTGCTTCGAGCATCTTGCGCAAGTCATCAAGGCTTGCCGCTTGTGGTGAACGACGGCAGAGAACGCGGCTGCCTTTGAAGGAACCATCTTTCTCGATTGGCGTGTTTGCCTGAGCAACGGTGTACTTTTCTTCTTCGTCAGCAGCCATGTACTGGATTTCTTTTGTGACTTTTCCGTTGCGCACGCGCAGGTACGGAGTCTCAATGAAACCAAACTGGTTGATACGTGCATACGACGACAACGCACCGATAAGACCAATGTTTGGACCTTCAGGTGTTTCGATAGGGCACATACGACCGTAGTGAGAGAAGTGGACGTCTCGAACTTCGAAGCCAGCGCGCTCGCGCGACAAACCACCAGGTCCGAGCGCTGACAAGCGACGGCGGTGAGTAAGACCCGACAATGGGTTGACTTGGTCCATGAACTGCGACAACTGAGAAGTTCCGAAGAACTCTTTGATTGACGCAACAACAGGGCGAATGTTGATAAGAGTTTGTGGCGTAATGGCTTCAACGTCTTGCGTTGTCATGCGCTCGCGAACGACGCGCTCCATACGTGACAGACCGATACGAACTTGGTTCTGAATGAGTTCACCAACTGAGCGAACACGACGGTTTGCAAAGTGGTCCTGGTCGTCAAGACGGTAGCCAGGCTCTTGCTTTACGAGGTGCAACATGTACGACACTGCTGCCAACACTTCGCACTTAGTAAGGACTTCGGTTTCGTCTGTTGGAAGGTCAAGTTGGTCTTGAGTAAGACCAAACATGCTGGTGAGTTTTGCAACTTCGTCGCCCAACTTACGGTTGATCTTGTAACGACCAACGCGGCTGAGGTCGTAGCGGCGGTTCTCGAAGAACGCGCCCTCGAAATACACGCGTGCTGATTCAGCAGTTGCTGGCTCGCCTGGGCGTGCGCGCTTGTAGATCTCAAGCAATGCTTCTTCGCGGGTTGGCGCGATGTGGCGCTCTTTTTCCCATTGTCCTTCAAGGAAGTCGAAGTACTGAACAAAACGATCAAGGAAACCAGGTGCGCCTGCTTCGTCGTATCCGAGTGCGCGCAACAAAGTAAAGATTCCCATGCGGCGCTTACGTGCAACACGTGTACCAGCTGTTACGTCTTTACCGGGCTTGTGCTCAACGTCGAATTCCAACCATTCACCGCGGTATGGGTGAACAGTTCCCTTGACAAGCTGATGCTTTGACAAGTTACGGAGGCGGTAACGCTCTCCTGGTTCAAAGATGACGCCAGGGCTACGGACAAGCTGCGATACAACAACGCGCTCGGTTCCGTTGATGATGAACGTTCCCTTGTTGGTCATCTTCGGGAAATCTCCCATGAAGACAACTTGTTCTTTGATTTCACCAGTGGTGCGGTTTGAGAAAACGGCACGCACGAATACTGGAGTTGAGAAAGTTAGTTCCTTCTCACGGCACTCTTCTTCAGTGAACTTTGGTCCGGGGCAAAGATCTTCATCATTTGGATCAAACTCAAGTTCAAGACGCAAATCTCCGGAATAATCAGAGATAGGAGAAATGTCGCGGAAAGTTTCTGCGAGTCCTTCTTTCATGAACCACTCAAATGATTCGCGTTGTACCGCAATCAGATCTGGGAGCTCAAGATGCTCAAGTAGATTTGCGAACGAATAACGCTCATGTGACAAAGAACGAGGGGCCACGATTACTCCTGACAGGCGGGACAAGGAAACGTCATGGCGCACACTTTTCGGCTGATGCACTGATTTTGGGCAATGCGAGAGCAGAAGGAG
The DNA here is from genome assembly GCA_037129855.1 of Actinomycetota bacterium. Classification (GTDB taxonomy): domain Bacteria; phylum Actinomycetota; class Acidimicrobiia; order Acidimicrobiales; family Ilumatobacteraceae; genus UBA2093. Next base: position 11,114 of record JBAXUC010000028.1, read on the forward strand.
TGAGACACGACAGGAAATATGCTATCGCCGTATTCCGTGCTTGGGGTGGGAGAAACTGACCTTCCGCCCGGAAGATCGCTTTCGCTGAAGCGCAAGGTACGCCCCTTCAAGCCCAGTGTCAAGCACCCTCAGGCATTTTCTTGGCCTCATGAACCCAGAAATGACAGTTCCCCGCCACCCAAAAGGGCAACGGGGAACTGAAACGACCGAAGTCTTTGAGCTACGCGGCTTGCCGCGCAACGATTTAGCGGAGTTCGACGGTTGCGCCGGCCTCGACAAGCTTGGCCTTTGCCTTTTCGGCATCGTCCTTGCTGACTTTTTCGAGGACTGCCTTTGGTGCTGCATCCACGAGGTCTTTTGCCTCTTTGAGGCCAAGGCTCGTGATTTCACGTACTGCCTTGATGACCTGAATCTTTTGTGCTCCACCTTCGGTGAGGATGACGTCAAATTCGTCCTTCTCATCTTCGGCTGCACCAGCGGCTGCGCCGCCGGCTGCCATAACAGCTACGGGAGCTGATGCGGATACACCGAACTTCTCTTCGAATGCGTCGAGAAGTTCTTTCAATTCAATAACGGTCAGTCCTGCGATTGCTTCGAGGATCTCTTCCTTGTTCAGAGCCATGTTGCTCTCTCCTTGTTGTAAACCCGATAGTTCGGGGTTGGGTAATAAATGGTGGGATATGAAATGCCAGCACGAAGCTGGCTAAAGGACCGGCTTAGGCGGCTTCCTTCTGATCGATCAGGGCTTTGAGGCCGTACGCCATATTGCGTGGCAGAGCCAGCAAGAGACCCGCAAATTGCGAGAGCATGGCTTCGCGCGATGGGAGATCGGCAAGTACTTGGATGTACTCGGCCGAAACAACCTTGTTCGACACAGCACCGCCACGAAGGACGAGCAATGGGTTGGTTTTCGCGAAATCCTTAAGGGTCTTAGCGGATGCGGCTAGATCACCATCGACAAATGCGATAGCGGTGGGGCCGACGAATAAATCGTCGAGACCTTCAATACCTGCTTCACGGGCGGCAAACCGGCACATCGTGTTTTTATACACGCGATACTCGGTGCCGAGACCACGAAGCTGGCCTCGAAGTGCTGCAAGATGTTGCACCGTTAAACCACGGTATTCAGTGATGATTACAGCGGATGCGGATTCGATCTTGCCGCGGATTTCTGCGACGACGGCTTCCTTTTCGGAACGGACAGTTGACATTTCACCTCCTTGGGGGTGTCCTCTACGACCTGGCCAGAATGGCTTCGGTTCTGCTTTTTGTTCGCTCGGGGCGCTCGCTAAATAACGAACGCCACGCCGAACGAGGTATGAACCACGCAGGTGAGGAATTCGCCTAATCAGGTGGGAAAACCCCTTAGCCGGAAAACCGGACCGGATGTCTGCGGCGAGGACCGAGAGATCAGTTGTGTTTACGAGCCTAGGGGTGGAACTTTCGAACCACACCTTGACCCAGATTGATTATTCGACGACGCGAAGGCGGTTGACGTCGATCTTGATACCAGGTCCCATGGTGGACGAGATAGTGATCTTGCGAAGGTACTTGCCCTTTGCTGACGCAGGCTTTGCACGCTGCACTTCATCAAGAACTGCACGCATGTTCAGCTCGAGGTCAGCAACGCTGAACGAAGCCTTGCCCACGCGCACGTGCACATTGCCGTAACGGTCTGTGCGGTATTCAACTTTTCCGCCCATGAACTCTGCAACAGCACGACCAACGTCGTTAGTAACTGTTCCGGTCTTTGGGTTTGGCATAAGACCACGAGGTCCAAGCACGCGACCAAGACGACCAACAAGTGGCATCATGTCTGGCGTTGCAATGGCAAGGTCGAAGTCCATGTTGCCTTTTTCGATTTCGGCAGCAAGATCATCTGCACCAACGAGGTCTGCACCAGCGGCACGAGCTTCGTTAGCTGCATCACCAGCGGCGAACACTGCAATGCGCAATGTCTTACCGGAACCTGCAGGAAGTGCAACAGTTCCGCGAACAGCTTGGTCTGCTTTACGTGGGTCTACACCGAGGCGAATTGCAAGATCAATTGATTCATCAAATTTTGCACTTGCAGTTTTCTTGATGAGCTCTGCTGCTTCTGTTGGTGTGTATTGGGCTTCGCGATCGAACAATGCAATTGCGGCCTTGTATTTTTTTGCTATCGGCATAATGCCTCCCTCTTCTTTCCGTGTGTGGTTTGCTCCGCCCTGGTGAGGTGTTCCGTTGGGCGTGAGATTTTTTGTTGAGCGTTAGCTCAGACGACTTTGAGTCCCATCGAACGTGCTGTTCCACGAACTTGTTGCTTTGCAGCTTCAAGGTCGGGTGTGTTGAGATCTGGCATCTTGATCTTTGCAACAGCTTCGATGTCTGCTTCAGTAACACTTCCGACAATTGTCTTGCCTGGTGTTGATGATGCTTTTTCGAGGCCAGCTTTTTGACGCAACAACACTGGTGTTGGTGGAGTCTTCAAGATGAACGTGAACGTACGGTCTTCGAAAATGCTGATTTCAACAGGGATAATTGTTCCTGCTTGAGATTCAGTAGCAGCGTTGTACTGCTTTACGAAGTCCATGATCTGGATTCCGTGAGGTCCGAGTGCTGTACCGACTGGTGGAGCAGGTGTTGCTTTTCCGGCTGGGATTTGAATCTTGACGATTGCTGCGAGTTTCTTTTTTGCCATGGCTATTTTTCCTTATTACGACTGTGATGCCAATAGCCCTAGAGCTTGGCGACCTGACTGAAATCCATCTCCACCAAGGTCTCGCGACCAAAGATGTTGACGAGAACTTTAAGTTTGAGATGATCGGTGTTGATTTCGGCAATGGTGCCGTTGAAATCTGCGAATGGACCTTCTTTGACGCGAACACTTTCGCCGACGTCGTATTCCATCTTCGGTGCTTTGCGCTTTGGCGCATCTTGGCCATCGCCCTTTGCAGACAAAAAAGTTTCAACTTCTTTGCGTGACAATGGTGTTGGCTTCTGACCCTTCTGGCTTTGTCCGACGAAACCGGTGACACCTGGCGTATTGCGAATGCAAAACCATGTGTCGTCGTCCATCTCGCAGCGCACCAAGAGGTAGCCAGGGAAAACTTTTTTCTGAACGGTCTTTTTCTGACCTTGCTTGAACTCGACAACGTCTTCCATTGGGATGACGATTTCGTAAATGCTGTGATCCATATCCATCGACTGGATACGAGTCTTCAAGTTGAGTTCAACTTTCTTTTCATATCCGGACTGTGAATGCACGACATACCACTTGCCAGGCTTTGCCCATGCAGGTGTTTCGGTGACTTCTTCTGACTCTTCATCTGCAGCGTCATCGGTGAGATCGAGGACCACGTCGGGCTCGATTGCTTCAAGTACGTCAGCCTCGTTGGCTGCGACGGGGTTGTATGTGTCTTCACTCATCGTTATTCCTTGTAGAGCCAACCAGAGAAAAAGCCGAAAAACGCATCTAAGCCACCAACATATGTGGTGACGATGACGACGGTGAACAGAACAACGAGGGAATAACGGCGCACTTCAGGCCATTTTGGCCATGCAACCTTCTTCATTTCGTCGTTGACCTCGCGCAGGTATGTAACTGGTCCTATGCGGGGTTCACCGTGAGCCTTCACGCGGGCTTGCGGCTGTTGGCGCGTGGGGTTTCCCTGCTCATTGAGGGCTCCCATTCGCTTCAGCGCTCGCTTTTGCTCGCGGTTCAGGTCTTCTACTGACATTTTCTTTCGTTTCTCTTGTTAATCGTTATTTGCAGGGCAGGAGGGACTCGAACCCCCGACACTCGGTTTTGGAGACCGATGCTCTTCCAACTGAGCTACTGCCCTAGACCTTGTGTCATTGGTATCCGAACGGATGCCAAACACGAGACTTGGTTAACGCGTCTCTTTGTGTGTTGTATGACGGCGCTCGCGAGAGCAGAATTTTTTCATTTCCAAACGCTCGCGGTCGTTGATCTTTGACTTCATCGTGATGTAGTTGCGCTCTTTGCACTCTGTGCATTCGAGCGTAATTTTCACACGCTTATCACTCTTGGCCATGATGGCCCCTTCCTTTTCGAACTGTGAAGTTCGGAGTTACTTAATGATCTTTGTGACTTGGCCAGCACCAACAGTACGGCCACCTTCACGAATAGCGAAAC
>JBAXUC010000029.1:0-15173 GCA_037129855.1 Actinomycetota bacterium
GTCATAAAGGGTGTGTGAAATGCGCCAGACACTTGTAGTGGCATCACTTTCTTTGCGCCGAGTTCTTTTGCTACGGCGCCCGCTGCTGCAACGCCAGCGGGAGATCCTGCGATGACGACTTGGCCAGGAGCATTGAAATTTGCAACCCATACGTCACTGTCGGCACGACGACATGCCACTTCCACAAGGTCATCATCAAGACCGAGAATTGCCGCCATGGTTCCAGGGGATGCAAGGCCGGCCTCGTGCATGGCATCGGCTCGCTCAACAACTAGACGAACGCCGTCTTCGAATGACAAAGCTCCCGTTGCGGTGAGGGCGGTGTATTCGCCCAAACTATGACCTGCACAAAAACTTGGTTCAATTCCTAACCGTTCAACAGCGTCAAGGACCATGAGGCTTGAAACAAATGTGGTGAGTTGCGCATTGCGGGTATCTCGCAGAGTTTCTGCGTCAGCATCAAGCAGTAACGAGGCAACATCACGGCCAGCTACCTCTGAGGCTTCATCAACGAGCTCCCAACTTTCGGTATCGGTCCAAGGTCGGCCCATACCGGGACGTTGCGACCCTTGACCAGGGAATGTAAAGGCAAGCACTGTGAAAACCTTAGACGGCGTGTTGATGGCAATGCGTACTACTCATTAGTAAGGCTCTGAAGAGAAGTGCCGATACCATGATCAACCCTGGCCCGAGTGGCGGAATGGCAGACGCGACGGACTCAAAATCCGTTGCTCGAAAGGGCGTGTGGGTTCGAGTCCCACCTCGGGCACCCAGGCAATCCATACACTGAAGGTGTATGGGACATCGACTAGTGCAACGCCGTCTGTCCCAAGTCTCTGCACGTATGCGAGAACTTTCAGAAGAACTTCGTGTGGTTCAAGATCAGATGAGCCAAGTTGTCGATGAAGCCGATGAGAAGTCACTTCGTGCGCTTGTGTCCGAAACTCCTGCAGCGGCTTTTGAATATCGTGAAGCGAAGAAGCATGCAGACGTAATTCAGCGTCACCATCAGCAGATAATTGCTGAATTGGCCGACCTTGAGCGGCGAATGAATAGTCTTCTAGATCGTATGAAGGAGCCAAGTGCATGAGTATTCGAGTAGTCATTGCCGAGGACGAGGCCATCATTCGTCTTGACCTGAAAGAGACCCTCGAAGAAGAGGGTTACGAAGTTGTGGGCGAAACAGGTCGTGGCGATAAAGCTGTGGAACTTGTTCGTGAACTGCGACCTGATCTTGCAATTCTTGATATCAAGATGCCGGGCATGGACGGCATTGAAGCTGCTCGGTTGATTACGAAAGATCGCATCTGTGGTGTTCTGGTCTTAACTGCATTTAGTCAGCGTGAAGTAATTGAACAGGCACGTGATGCGGGCGCACTGGCGTATCTGGTGAAACCGTTTCAGAAGACTGATCTTGTGCCGGCCATAGAAGTTGCTATTGCTCGCTTCCGTGAAATGCAGGCATTGAACGGAGAGGTTGATGCTCTGGAGGAACAACTAGAGACTCGTAAATCAATTGATCGCGCTAAAGGCATTCTGATTGATCAGTGCTCGATGTCAGAATCTGATGCATACGGTTTTATTCAGCGCGGAGCTATGAATCATCGAGCCACCATGAAGGCAGTTGCTGACATGGTGATCGCTGGCGATCTGCGTCCCGAATAGTGATGGGAATTTTTCCATGTTGATCATGGCGCTTGATGGCAACTCATTGGCGTATCGCGCGTTCTATGCGCTACCAGATGATATGGCTAACGCAAGTGGTCAAGTAACGAACGCGGTGTATGGCTTCACCACTATGTTGTTGACATTGATGCGCGATCACAAACCAGATGGCGTTGTCGTGGTTTTTGATAGGCCTGAACCTACTTTCCGACACGATGCAATTCCTGAGTACAAGGCACAGCGTGAAAAGGCTCCTGATATTTTGATCCAACAATTGGGAATGATTCGTGAACTGCTCGATGTTCTCGGCGTTGTCTGGTGGGAAAAGCCTGGTTTCGAAGGCGACGACCTAATTGCGACAGTTGCCGAACATGCTGAACAAGCAGGGCACAATCTCATTGTTGTTACCGGCGACCGTGATAGTTATCAACTGGTGCGTGACCCACACATTCGTGTTTTGTACAACAAACGTGGCGTTAGTGATTATGCGTTGTATAACGAAGCAGGAATTTTAGAACGCACTGGTGTTACACCGGCTCAATACGCCGATTACGCAGCGTTACGTGGTGACCCAAGTGACAATTTGGCTGGGATACCCGGGGTAGGCGAGAAGACTGCAGCGAAGTTGATCAATCAATATGGAGACATAGACGGGGTGCTTGCGGCTGCAGAGACCCAGACGCCGAAACTGAAAGCTGGTCTTGTCGAGCATGGTGAGCGTGTGAAACGAAATGCAGCCATGATGATTCTGCGACGTGATGTGCCGCTCGAAGTGAACCTGAATGAACTTGCTCCGCATCCCGATCTTGCTGGAGCAGCGCGTATGTTTGAATTCTTGGAATTCAAGACAATGGCAAAGCGTCTGTCAGATGTTTCGAAGTCCTTGAACTGGGAGACGCGAGGGGAGGCCGCACCTGTTGTTGCGGGCGGTGTCGTACCAGAGTCGAATGAAGTTCTGGGACAGGTTGTAGTTGCTGAAACAGTTGTCGAAGTGGTTGCGACGCTGAGCAAGATGCAATCTTTCGTGATTGCTCCGCACTTTGATGGGGAACCAGGACGATCTGGCATTGTCGGTTTAGCCGTAGTAACAGACAAGACCGCCGGCTCGGTGATGTACGTGACACGAAATCTGTTACTTGATGGTGATGTCATCGCAGTTCTTAACTCCGGAATCCCGATTATTTGTCATGATGCAAAACCGCTGATGCGTTCATTGTTAGACGATTCAGTTGATCTTCTTTACTTATCTCTAGATACGGCCATTGCGTCTTATTTGGTCAATCCATCACGGTCGAGTTATTCGCTAGCCGCAGTATCAATAGATGTGTTGGGACGAGAGCCAACGACTTCTTCAGAGTCTGACGGCCAGTTTGATTTTGGAGGCACCGATGATGCCGTCAGAGCGTGCGCCGAAGAGGCCTTTTTTACGTCTCTAATTGAACCAGTGATTAGACAACAACTGGAAGCAATTCACAACGAATCTTTGTATGCCGACATAGAGAATCCGTTGGTTCGCGTCTTGGCAAAGATGGAACATGTTGGTATCGCAGTTGACCGAAAGGAACTGGAAAGCATTCGTGACCGTTTGACTGCTGAAACGGTAGAACTCACACAAACGTTGCATGGCATAGCGGGACGAACCTTTAATCTGAATTCACCTACGCAATTGCGTGAGATTTTGTACACCGAGCACGGTCTGTCGCCCGGCAAGAAAACAAAAACCGGGTTCAGCACTGATGCCGCAACCTTGGAAAAGATTCGTGACCAGTGGCCTGAGTTTATTGACCCTCTACTTCGTTATCGCGAGGTAGAGAAGTTACGTTCCACATATGGCGAAGGTCTTTTAGGCGAAGTCGCCGCTGATAATCGTATTCACGCAACGTTTAATCAGACTGTGGCGCGAACAGGCCGTCTCAGTAGTGACAAACCAAACTTGCACAACATTCCCGTGCGTACAGATGAAGGTCGCGTCTTTCGCACAGCTTTTGTAGCCAAAGAGGGAAGCTCTCTGCTTGTAGCGGATTACAACCAAATTGAACTTCGATGCATCGCGCACCGTGCCAATGATCCAGGTCTCGTCGGCGCTTTTGCTGCAGGGCTAGACATTCATCAAGCAACGGCTGCGCGCGTATTTGGTGTGCGGGCAGAAGATGTGACCCATGATCAACGGTCAAAGGCCAAGATGGTCTCATACGGTTTGGCTTACGGCATGGAGGCGTACGGGTTGAGTCAACGTCTAGCGATTGGGGTTGACGAAGCATCAGGAATCTTGACCGCCTACTTCGCCGCCTTTCCGAATGTGAAGCAGTACATGGACGATGCAATTCATACAGCACGTCAGACTGGCTACACGGAAACATTGTTTGGTCGCCGTAGACAAATACCTGAATTGTTGAGCGACAATTTCCGGGTACGTCAAGCAGGTGAGAGACAAGCGATGAACGCAGCGATTCAGGGTCTTGCTGCTGATATTTTCAAAATTGCGCTCGTGAGAATTGATGCTCTTCTCGAAAAGGGAGAATTTCACTCCCGAATTGTATTGCAGGTTCATGACGAAGTCATTGTGGAGGTTGTTGAAAGCGAACGCGAAGTGGTGGGGCCACTTGTCCTCGACACCATGCGCGGCGCTGCAGAATTGAGTGTTCCCTTCGAAGTTCATGCTGCGTGGGGTGCTACGTGGGCTGCAGCAAAGGGTTGATTGTTGTCTGATGGCTGATGAAGCAATTGGAGAACATTGGTTCGAACCCATTGCAGATCACATGGGTTCTGCGTATCTGCGTTACTCATTTACAAAAGGCACGATCAACGAGATTGATGCCATAGTTCGTTTGTTGAATCTTCGGACAGGAAACCGTGTGTTAGATGTCGGATGTGGTCCGGGACGACACGCCCACGAGTTAGCACGACGGGGAATCGCGGTCCATGGAGTCGACATCAGTCAGACCTTTATTGACCTGGCAAATACAAATGCTCCTACGGGATCAACATTCGAACGAATGGATGCGCGAGCTATGTCTTTTGACGATCAGTTCGACGCAGTGATTTGTTTGTGTCAGGGGGCGTTCGGTCTCATGACTGCCGGTGGCCACGATATGGATGTTCTGACGGGCATCAGACGGGCTCTCAAGCCGGGCGGAGCGCTTGCGTTATCTGCCTTCAATGCCTATTTTGCTGTCAAGTATTTCGAGGCGGCTCAGTTTGATGCGGACAATGGTGTATCGCATGAACTGACAGAAGTCCGTAATCAGAACGGCGATGTGATGGAGGCTGGCCTCTGGACTGGCTGCTACACGCCCCGTGAACTTCGGTTAATGCTTGAAAAAGCCCAGATGAACGTGCGGGACATATTCAGCGTCGAGCCAGGCGCCTATGGCGAGGCAACGCCGTCCTTGGAGACTCCGGAGTATCTGGTGATAGCGTTTGCTTCGCCTTTCCAAAGGGAAGGTGCTTGCTAAGGCAGGCTCACCGATATTCCTACCTATCATTTTCGAAAGAATAATTCCTTGTCCGATACCAACATCACTTCCGCAGCCATGGGCACCTTTGACGCGGAAAACAATTACACACCACGACAAATCACAGAACGTGATATTCCAAGTTTCGCCGAAGCCATCGAAGGCACAATGGTGGAACTGAAAGACGGACAACTCATTACCGGAATAGTTGTCAAGATCGATCGTGATGGCGTGTTGCTCGATGTTGGTTACAAGACCGAAGGTGTTATTCCAACTCGCGAATTGGCGATTAAGAATGATGTCAATCCACATGATGTCGTAAAGCTCGGCGAAAGCATTGAAGCGCTCATCCTCACCCTTGAAGACAAAGAGGGTCGCCTCGTTCTTTCAAAGAAGCGCGCTCAATACGAAAAGGCTTGGGCCGACATTGAGAAGAAGAAGGAAGAAGACGGAGTCGTTCACGGAACAGTCATCGAAGTCGTTAAGGGTGGACTTATTGTCGACATCGGACTTCGCGGATTCCTTCCTGCTTCGCTCGTAGAACTTCGTCGTGTACGCGACCTTGCCCCATACATGGGTCAACCAATCGATGCAAAGATTATTGAACTCGATCGCAATCGCAACAACGTCGTGCTGTCACGTCGTGCTTTCCTCGAAGAGAATCAGAAAGAGACTCGCGACGACTTCTTGACGAACTTGAAGCCAGGCGAGATTCGCACAGGAAAGATTTCTTCCGTTGTCGCTTTTGGTGCCTTCGTTGATCTCGGCGGCATGGATGGTCTCATCCACGTCTCAGAACTTTCATGGAAGCATGTTGAGCACCCATCACAAGTTGTGAACATCGGTGACGAAGTCACAGTTCAGGTTCTTGAAGTTGACTTCAGCCGCGAGCGCATCAGCTTGTCGTTGAAGGCAACACAACAAGACCCATGGCAAGAATTTGCCGGAAGCCACGAAGTTGGTCAGCTTGTGTACGGTCGCATCACAAAGATCGTTCCATTCGGTGCATTCGTTCAAGTGGGCGACGGAATCGAAGGACTCGTTCACATCTCAGAATTGTCAACGCACCACGTTGAGTCTGCTGAACAAGTAGTAACGCCAGGCGAAGAGTTGTGGGTCAAGATCATTGATCTTGACCTCGCGCGCCGTCGTATTTCTATCTCTGTCAAGCAGGCTGCTGAGGGCGGCGAGCTTGCAGCTGAATACCAGGGCCAGTTCGAAGTTGACGAGAACGGAAACTGGATCGGTGGAGATGACACCGAGCGTGAAGCTGCATGGGCTGAGTACTACAAGGAATATGGCCAGCCAGGCGAAGAGGGTGCAGTACCTGCAGCCGAAGCACCTGCAGCTGAACCAGCTCCTGATGCAGTAGCTGCTCCTGAGGCTGACTAGGAAATTTCCTCGGTCACCCGATGATTCTGATTGGCCTCACCGGCGGAATTGGATCAGGTAAATCAACGGTCTCCGCGCTGCTTGCTGCTCGCGGAGCCGTTATTATCGATGCGGATGCAATTGCCAGAGAGCTTCAAGCGCCTGGTGCTCCTTTACTTTCGGTGCTTGCAGAGAAATTCGGGGCGTCGATTATTGATGTCAATGGCGCTCTTGACCGAGCAGCATTGGCGACCATTGCCTTCTCAGACCCAGATGCTTTGAAAGATCTCAACAAGATCGTTCATCCGGCGATTGCTAAGGAAATGGATGCTCGGATGACGGCTCAGCGATCGACGGACAACATAGTTGTTCTGGATATTCCGCTGCTGACTGAGAACCCGCGTGCGGGATTATGTGGTGTCATTGTCGTGGATATTCCCGTTGAGCTTGCAGTATCTCGTTTAGTGGAATTTCGGTCAATGGCAGAAGATGATGCACGTGCCCGTATTGCAAAACAGGCAACACGAGAAGAACGGCGAGCAATTGCGGACAAAGTGATTGACAACTCCGGTGATTTAACAAGTTTGAGTGACCAGGTTGAAGATGTATGGCAATGGGCAATAGCTCTTCCGCCAGCTGCTGATGATGCCGGAGATCGTGTACCTGCCTCGTAACTCGAGGGAAGTACGATGATTCTGTGCCAGATTTTCAGGTTGTTTCTGCTTTCCAGCCAGCCGGAGACCAGCCGAAGGCAATTGCTGGCTTAACTGAAGGCCTTAACGCGGGCGACAGATTTCAAACTTTGCTGGGAATCACTGGATCCGGCAAGTCGGCAACTATTGCATGGACAATTGAAGCTACTCAAAGACCAACTCTGATTCTCGCTCCCAATAAAAGTCTTGCCGCGCAGTTGGCACAAGAAATGCGTGAGTTCTTTCCACACAATCGTGTTGAGTTCTTCGTTAGTTATTACGACTATTACCAACCAGAGGCCTACATCCCGTCGAGCGACACCTTCATAGAGAAGGATTCCTCAATCAACGATGAAATTGATCGTTTGCGGCATTCAGCGACGGCTGCATTGTTGACTCGACGAGACACGATTGTTGTTGCCAGCGTTTCCTGCATTTATGGAATGGGAGACCCCGAGGAATATCGGGGACAACTTCTCGAACTACACGTAGGTGTTGATTACGACCAGCGAAGCATGCTGCGTCGTCTTGTTGATCTTCAGTACGGACGAAACGACATGACTCTTGGACGAGGTAACTTCAGAGTCCGTGGTGACACGGTGGAAGTTCACGCTGCATATGAGGAATCTGTAGCCCGTATAGAGATGTTTGGCGACACCATCGACCGCATCACGATGATTGACCCATTGACAGGGGAGACATTGTCTGAGCCCAAAGAGATTGTTATCTTTCCGGCTACGCACTATGTAACAGGCGATGCGCGTATGCGCCGTGCTGTACTTGGTATTGAAAAGGAACTGCAAGAACAACTCGCAATGTTTGAGTCGCAAGGCAAATTGTTAGAGGCGCAACGATTACGTATGCGAACAAGCTACGACCTAGAAATGATGCAAGAGATGGGTTATTGCAATGGCATCGAGAACTATTCGATGCATATCGATGATCGTCAACCTGGCGAACCTCCTTTTACGTTGCTTGACTACTTCCCGAAGGACTATTTACTCATCATTGATGAAAGCCACGTAGCGATTCCACAACTACATGCGCAATACGCCGGCGATAGAAGCCGAAAGAACACTTTGGTCGAACACGGATTTCGTCTGCCGAGTGCGCGTGACAATAGACCGCTGCAATTTGAAGAGACCATGGAACGCATTAATCAATGCATCTTTATGTCGGCTACTCCTGCACCGTTTGAGTTAAACCACAGCGATCGCGTGGTTGACCAAATTGTTAGACCTACTGGTCTTGTAGACCCAGAGGTAATAGTTCGACCTACGAAGGGGCAGATTGATGACCTCATCGAGATGGTGCGAGGCCGTATAGAGATTGGTGATCGTATTCTTGTCACCACGTTGACGAAGAAGATGTCTGAAGACCTTACGGATTATCTGCTGGAGCAAGGGCTCAGAGTGCGGTACCTGCACTCCAATATCGACACTATGCAACGGATTGAGATTCTTCGATCTTTGCGCCTCGGTGAATTTGATGTGTTAATAGGAATCAACTTATTGCGTGAAGGCCTAGACCTTCCTGAAGTATCCCTCGTTGCAATTCTTGATGCCGACAAGGAAGGCTTCCTGAGAAGCGAAACGGCACTTATCCAGATGATTGGTCGAGCGGCTCGAAATGTGTCCGGACAAGTCGTTATGTATGCAGACAAAATCACGCCGTCCATGGAACGTGCTATCGGAGAAACAAAGCGCCGCCGTGAGACTCAGATTGCATACAACCTCGAAAACGGAATCGAACCGAAGACAATCCGAAAGGCAGTCGGAGACATCTTGTCGTTCCTTAATGGTTTCGGCGAGGACTCGGCTTTGTCAGGAAAAGGCGGAAGGCGCCAACATGAGCGTGACAAGGTGAAGCACGATTTGAAGTCACTCCCACAACAGGAACTTGGGCGACTTATTCAGACTCTGGAAGAGGAGATGCATGAGGCAGCTACCGACCTGAAATTCGAATATGCGGCTCGATTGCGAGATGAAATAAATGATTTACGTCGCGAACTTCGTGACGCTCGATAGTCGTTCGGTAACCTTGTTACATGGCTGACCAAATAGTCGTGCGCGGAGCCCGTGAGCACAATCTTAAGAACGTCAGCATTGAACTGCCGCGCGACAAACTCATCGTCTTTACGGGCCTGTCTGGCAGTGGCAAGAGCTCTTTGGCCTTCGACACCATTTACGCTGAAGGCCAACGTCGATACGTTGAAAGTTTGTCCGCGTACGCACGCCAGTTCTTAGGCCAGATGGACAAACCTGACGTTGACCTGATTGAGGGCTTGTCTCCTGCGATTTCCATCGATCAGAAGTCAGCTAGTCGCAACCCCCGCTCTACCGTGGGCACAATTACAGAGATCTACGACTATCTGCGTTTGTTGTATGCGCGCATTGGGGTCCAGCATTGTCCGAATGACGGAACTCGTCTAGAGCGTCAGACTCCACAACAAATCGTTGACCGCATATTGACTCTTCCTGAGGGAACCAGATTCCAAGTTCTGGCGCCGATTGTGCGAGGACGCAAGGGCGAATATGACACGTTGTTGTCCGAATTAGCCGGCCAGGGCTATGTGCGTGCCCGCATTGACGGTGAAGTGAGAGACATCGCAGAGTTCTTGGCTTCAGGGGAGAAGTTGGCGCGCTATGAGAACCATTCAATTGACATTATTGTCGACCGTCTGGTTCTGCGCGACGATATTACGCGTCGTTTGACGGACTCGTTAGAAACTGCACTACGTCTTGCTGATGGTGTTGCAGCAGTTGAACTTGTTGCCAAGGGTGACGAGGAAGGCGAGATCCTGACTTTTAGCCAACATGTCGGTTGCCCGAAGTGTGGTGCCAGTTATGACGAACCTGCGCCGCGAAATTTCTCCTTCAACTCGCCTTTTGGAGCCTGTGACAATTGCGAAGGTCTCGGAACAAAGTTTGAAGTAGACCCAGATTTGGTGATTCCCGATATGTCAATGTCACTGCGAGAAGGCGCCTTGTCTCCGTGGCGTACTGCTCACACCCAATATTTTCATCGCATGTTGGTGTCTTTGGCTGAGCAAGAGGACATTGATCTTGACAAGCCCTTCTCAAAGTTGTCAGCGAAGAGTCAGAAGTTAGTACTGCACGGCAAAGCCGGAGCAATGTTGGTGAAGTACAAGAACAGATTCGGTAAAGTTCGTCAGTTCAGCACCTCGTATGAGGGCGTTATCCCATGGATCAAGCGTCGCCATGTGGAAGCGGAAAGCGACTACACCCGTGAACAATTCGAGACCTATATGCGACAAGTCCCTTGTCCTGCTTGTAATGGTGCTCGACTTCGTCCGGCCACTCTCGCTGTAACCATTAACGACAAACACATCGCTGACGTTTGCGATATGTCAATTGCGGATTCTTCTGCATTCCTATCTGGATTGACTTTGAACAACAGAGACTCGATCATTGCTGAGCGCATTACCAAAGAAATCAATGCCCGCCTCGGATTTCTTTTGGATGTAGGACTGAACTATCTCACGCTGTCACGACCTGCTGGCACATTGGCCGGCGGAGAAGCGCAACGCATTCGTTTGGCTAGTCAGATCGGTTCTGGCTTGGTCGGAACGTTGTACGTGCTTGATGAGCCGAGTATCGGCCTACATCAACGAGACAATCGCCGTCTTATTGAGACTCTGATTCGCTTGCGCGATCTTGGAAATACCGTGTTGGTTGTCGAGCACGACGAAGAGACCATCAAAGAAAGCGATTGGATCGTCGATATTGGTCCTGGTGCAGGTGAGCACGGCGGATGGGTCGTTTATAGCGGGCCTGTCGCTGGCATTGGCTCTGCAACTGACTCCATCACGGGTAAATATCTGACAGGCAAGGCAAGTATTGCTGTGCCTAAGAAGAGACGCGAGCCGAGCGGATATGAAATTACGGTTCGGGGCGCCCGCGAGCACAACTTGCAAAATATAGATGTGTCGATCCCGCTCGGATGTTTCGTAGCAGTCACTGGTGTGTCGGGTAGTGGTAAGAGCACTTTGATTCGCGACATCTTGCTGCCATCGATGATGCAGAAGATCTACAAGAGCAAAGATTCGCCTGGCAAGCATCGTTCTGTCGAAGGTATCGAAGCCATTGACAAAGTAATTGACATGGATCAGTCACCGATTGGCCGTACTCCGCGATCGAATGCCGCCACCTACACAGGCGTGTTTGATTCCATCAGAAAGTTGTTTGCAGCGTCGCCGGAAGCAAAAGTTCGTGGGTATCAGCCGGGAAGATTTAGCTTCAATGTTAAAGGTGGACGCTGCGACGCATGCTCTGGCGACGGCACGATTAAAATTGAGATGTTCTTTCTTCCTGATGTCTACGTGCCCTGTGAAGTGTGTAAAGGTGCCCGATATAACCGAGACACATTAGAGATTCAATTCAAAGGCAAGAACATTGCGGAAATTCTTGACATGCCGATTTCAGAGGCTGTTGAATTTTTCTCTAACCAACCGGTAATCGCACGCCATATGCAAACCTTGGTAGATGTCGGATTGGGGTACGTGCGCCTCGGCCAATCGGCCCCCACTTTGTCAGGTGGTGAAGCACAACGCGTAAAGCTCGCTGGAGAACTTGCGAAGCGTTCAACCGGTCACACCATGTATCTTCTCGATGAACCAACGACAGGATTGCATTTTGAAGATGTGAGACGATTGCTGACTGTGTTGTCGCGCCTTGTTGATCAAGGAAACACCGTTTTGGTCATCGAACACAACTTGGATGTCATTAAGACCGCCGACTGGCTGATTGATCTTGGACCTGAAGGTGGAAGCGGCGGTGGTCTAGTGATAGCTGAAGGTACGCCAGAGGCTGTTGCCGCTGTACCGGGCAGTTATACAGGTTTCTATTTGGCGCCCATGCTGGGTCTGAAATCAGTACCGATGGAGACTGGGAAGAAATCGGAAGTCAAGAAGGCGACAGGGAAGAAGCCTGTTGCGAAAAAGGCAGTTTCAAAGAAGCCAGCAGCAAAAACCGGTACTGCAGTGAAACGCACCACTGCTGCGAAGAAGTAGTTATGCCGGTTGAACGTCCAGCGACAGGATCAGTTCCTACGTCACCAGGGTCGTATCAATTTCGAGACGAACTTGGTCGCGTTATTTATGTCGGCAAAGCGTCCAATCTCCGTTCACGAGTTTCTAACTATTTTCAAGATGTATCGCAATTGCATCCGCGAACTGCCGCAATGGTCACTGCTGCGCATTCTCTTGAATGGATTGAAGTTAGAAACGAAGTAGAAGCACTGATTCTTGAATACTCGCTCATCAAACAACATCGCCCTCGTTTTAATGTTCGCTTACGCGACGACAAGAGTTATCCGTTTCTGGCTGTGACACTTGATGAAGAATGGCCGCGAGCAGTTGTTATGCGTGGCGTTAGGAAGAAGGGCACTCGGTATTTCGGTCCGTATCCGCATGCGTGGGCAATTCGCGACACATTGGATCTGCTGCTGCGAACTTTTCCAGTTCGAACCTGCAGTCAATCAAAATTCAATACTCACAACAAACTAGGTAAGCCTTGTCTTTTATTTCATATTGAGAAATGTTCTGGCCCCTGTGTTGGGGAAGTGTCAGATAGTGCGTATGCAGAATATGTAAAACAACTGTGTGCTTTTCTTGATGGCGATACAGATTCGGTAATAGTTCAACTGCGTGCGGAGATGCTGGAAGCTTCAAAGAACATGGAATACGAAAAGGCGGGTCGTATACGGGACCGTCTGAACGGAGTGGAGCGTGCGCTTGAAAAACAGCAGATGGTTGGCGAGCGCGATGAAGATCTCGATGTCATCGGTCTAGTAGATGATGAACTAGAAGCTGCAGTGCAGGTGTTTTACGTACGCAAAGGACGTGTTGTCGGGCGTAAGGGTTTCATTTTGGACAAGGTGGAAGACTTATCGCCAGGCGGTCTTGTCGATCGAATATTGGAAGAGATGTACGGCGACGAACCTGCGCTAGGCATTCCGTCACAGGTGTTAGTGCCGGTTCTTCCAGATGATTCCATTACGTACACCGAATGGTTGACACATCTACGCGGTACTGCTGTTCAGATTCGGGTTCCGCAACGCGGAGATAAGCGTGATTTACATGAAACCGTCACTGTAAACGCACGAGAAGAGTTTGCTCGCCATCGCCTGCGTCGAGCATCTGATCACAATTCACGAAGTCAGGCATTGACTGAATTGCAGCAGTTGCTTCACCTTCCGATAGCGCCCTTGCGCATTGAGTGTTACGACATGGCTCACTTGCACGGAACGGACTATGTGGGCTCCATGGTGGTTTTGGAAGACGGCATACCAAATAAACGCGAGTACAGGCGATTCGCAGTGAAGGAAGTGATTGGTAACGACGACTATGCAGCTATGAAGGAAGTACTAACTCGTCGACTTCAGGCGTATCTTGACGCACGCAACGCACCTGCCGTGACCGACGGAGCCAAGCCATCTAAGTTCTCGTATCCGCCCCAACTGCTTTTGGTAGACGGTGGAAAAGGGCAGTTGGGTGTCGCCGTTCAGGTGCTGGCCGAGTTGGGGCTTACAGATGAAATACCCGTTGCCTCACTTGCCAAGAAATTCGAAGAAGTGTTTGTCCCCGGTCGACAGGAACCAATCATCATTCCGAGAGGGAGCGAAGCACTCTTCATGTTGCAGCGAGTGCGAGACGAGGCGCACAGATTCGCAAATACATTCCACAGGGAGTTACGCGGGAAACGGATGGTCTCATCGCAACTCGATGGAATTGTTGGTCTCGGAGAAGTGAGAGCAAAACGCCTCGTAAAAGAGATGAAGGGTGTCAACGCAGTAAAGAATGCGTCGCGTGAAGATTTGTCTCTCTTGTCTTGGTTGCCTTCTGCTGTAGCAGATGCCATTTACGCTCATTTTCATTCAGACATCTAGTGTGTAGAGATGAGTGACAATGGTTTGTGGGACGAACATGCCCAGTGGTGGATTGATGGATTCACAAATGGTGCAGACCCTGAATATGTAGAGCAGATAATTCCGCTTGCTGTTGAAGAACTTGCCGGTCGGGCTCAAGTACTTGACCTCGGTTGTGGTGACGGACAGATTGCTCGCGCTTTGGCTGCTCAAGGGTCTGACGTTCTCGGAGTTGATCCGACTCAATTACATATCGATATTGCGATAGAGCGTGGCGGTGGTCCCCGATACCTATTCGGTGGTGCCACAAACATTCCCGCCCCCGATAACTCTTTTGATGCTGTCGTTGCTTGCTTAGTGTTCGAGCATATAGATCAGATGGATGAGGCAATGACAGAAGTGGCGCGCGTCTTGAAGCCACGTGGCCAATTCAGTTTCTTTCTAAATCATCCGTTGCTGCAAACACCAGGAAGTGGCTGGATTGACGACCACATCATTGACCCGCCCGAGCAATATTGGAGAATCGGGCCGTATTTGGTGGAGACCGAATCGATTGAAGAAGTGGAAAAGGACGTGTACATCCGCTTCATGCATCGGCCTCTTAGTCGGTATGTCAATGCTCTGATTGCTAACGGTATGACTATTGAAAGAATGGTGGAGCCTTCACCGCCCGCTGGATTTCTCGCGAGAGCACCCGAATATGCATTGGCTCACACCGTTCCCCGTTTGTTGTATCTACGTTCAACCAAGCAATAACCTTCAGCCTGTAGCCTTCGATTATGACTGACATCCTCGTTGTAACGGGACTCTCAGGTGGTGGACGTTCCCAGGCTGCTGACAGCTTGGAAGACTTGGGCTGGTTTGTCGTCGACAATCTTCCGGTTGTGTTAATCGACAAAGTCGTTGAGTTGTCCGGTCAAGCCGGTGGTGAGATCAACAAGCTGTGCCTAGTTGTAGGTAATGCTCGCCAACAGGCTGGAATAATTGGAGCAATTGAGACACTTCGTGCCGAGGGTCATAAGGTCAGAATTGTTTTTCTGGAAGCAACAACTCGCGAGTTAGTACGACGCTATGAAACCACGCGACGTAAACACCCTCTTAG
>JBAXUC010000003.1:0-34045 GCA_037129855.1 Actinomycetota bacterium
CAACAGAGGGTGTCGGATTGCCATGGAAGCGACTCGCTGCAAACGATGCGAAGCGCCCCGTCTATCGAGACGTGTTGAAAGTGAAAGCCCAGATTCAACGCGTTCTCTCAACGCAAGTCGGAATGGGAAAAACGAATACCGACAGGATCAAAAAAATTTATGGTCGTGGACGGTATGCGGCCCGCTATGCAGATGCATTGGTGTTTAACGGATTCGATGATTGGTTCTTACCATCTAAGGATGAACTCAATGTGATGTACTCCGTACTCGGCTCTGCGTCTCCAGGAATCGGATCATACGCACGTAGCTTTTATTGGTCTTCAAGTGAATACGACTTCAATAATGCCTGGACAGTCAACTTCAAAGATGGTCAACAATTTGACAGAGAAAAATGGTTATTGCCCGACACTATTAATGGTGTGAAAGCCTTACGAGTACGAGCAATACGCGCTTTCGGATGACGAGCGACTCCTGTTGTTCATCAGTGGCAAGTACGGTGGGCGTATGCATTTTCCGAAGCGCACACTGGCTGTAGTCGCGGTACTCATAGCAAGTGCTCTCGTAACGTCGTCGGCCAATGCCATCAGTGTTGCGACGCCGTGGAAACAGACTCCCATAAAAGTGGCCTATGGAGGCACGGTGTGGTCAACTTCAACCACTGGCGCCGCTTTGTCCTTTACGGTCAAAGGCAAGTCGTTCGCAATGTGGTTTACAGGCGGGCCAAAGAACGGCAAAGTTGCTGTGTATGTCAATGGAAAACGTTCTCGCATCGTTGATCAGTATTCTCCTAAGACCATTCGTCGTGCAGTGGTGATGACGCGTGCGAATGCATCGAACACAGTGATGGTGGTTGCATTGTCAACAAGGAACAAGAAGTCAAAAGGTACGAAAGTTACAGTCGACGCTTTTTCTCCTAACGCTCTTCGTTGTGCAAAAGGATGCATCAAAACTCCAGTCCCGCATTCTGTCCCCGGAATCGTTGAAATCTCCGGCACAGATCAGGTGTGGTACCCCACGGCGGTGCCTGCTACAACATCACCTGAATGGGTCGTGACAATTGGAAGTTATGTACGTGGACAAGACGTGACGCCAATAGAAACAGCAGTGCCTGTAATTCGAGCTGCTGCATGTGACCAGGCAAAGAAGGTTCCACGTGGAGTCGTCATGCTGTCTTTCGGTGCTCAGACCGCCGCTGGTTCTAACGGTTTTGGAAAACCAATCACGAAAGAGCAAATTGTTGCAACTGCATCTGCGTGGGCCACGGGTTTGGCTGAATGCGGAACTGGTCCGTGGGAAGTGTCTGTTGGTACTAGCAACTCGGGCGGGGTTACTCGGTACAACGGCTTAATGGGTGGCATCGCGTGGGCAAAAGTTGTTGCCGCTGCACAGGCTGAATCAGACCCTCGCACTGTTGTTTCTGGTTCTGTTGACTTAGAACCGGGTTGGGGGCCACCTGGTCAAGCACGCGCATGGGCTGATGGATATGTACGAACAACAAATGCCCGGTTGTGGAACTTTGGTTCCGCCGATGGTTGCCCGCAATCAATCAGTAATGACCTCACATGTAACAACGGGTGGACAATTGATGACGTGTTATGGGTGTCTGCTCATGCCGGGCCAAACATTTTTGCAATGCCACAAATACACACGAAGAGCGGTGCCTTGTCGAAGCAATGGGCGGTTCTTACAGCTCGAGCACTGGAAATGAAAATGCCGATACGTCTTGCTGCTCTCACAGTGCAAACTGCGGCGTGCACCCAGGTCAAGGGTGGTTGCCCGACAACGGGAATTTCTGCGTGGGACGCATGGGCGCAATTACGTAGCGCACTTGACGCCATTCCAGCAACGGTCGGCACTCCACTCGGCGCGCCAATGGATATTCGTTGGGGCTGGGCGAACGGATTTGTAATTCCTCCTCCGACAACGACTAGCACCTCAACGACAACGACCACCACTACGACCGTTGCGCCAACAACGACAACAGCCGTTCCTGTGACCACGACCGTCCCCACGGCAACCACTACTGCACCAACTACGACGCCCCCAACAACTGTTCCTGTTTGATCTAGTTGTGCAGTTGTAAAGGCTGCATATTTCTTGAATTAGGCTCGCAATATGAGTCGAATAGAAACAGTGGAGAACTCTGCCCGCACACCATGGCACCTGCGTGATAATTGGGAGCCCTTGCAAGTGGAAATCACCAGTTCGGATCTACGTGTTGAAGGAACAATCCCGCCTGAACTAGATGGTCTGTATGTTCGTACCGGCCCGAACCCAGCAAGTGGAACTTCGCCACATTGGTTCTTTGGTGACGGCATGTTGCACGGCGTTCGCATCAGGGATGGCAAAGCAGAGTGGTATCGCAATCAGTTTGTCAACACGCCAGGTGCAGCATCGGCTCGCAACCTTCCATACGATCGCGTACCTGAACTCGCGCGTGGCACCGGCAACACGCACGTCATGCCTCACAACGGATCATTGCTCGCTCTCGAAGAAGGGCATTGGCCATTTAAGATTGATAGCAATCTGCAAACGCTTGGCTATGAAAATTACGATGGAGCATTGACATGTTCCATGACAGCGCACCCAAAGATTTGTCCGGTCACCGGGGACCTGCTCGCGTTCAGTTATTTCTCCTTTGAAGCACCATATGTTCACTACATCCGCATTGGTGCTGATGGAAAACTGAAACAGCTTGACCCTATTGATGTTCCAAACATGGTGATGATGCACGATTTCAGCGTCACCGAAAAGAATGTCATCTTTATGGACTTGCCATTGCAGTTTGATCTCGGAGAAATCGCATCAGGAATTCCGTTTAAGTTCAATCGTGATGCCGGTGCCCGTCTTGGCGTGATGCCGCGCGATGGCCGGGGTAGTGATGCCCGATGGTTCGAGATTGACCCCTGTTACGTGTTCCATTCTGTCAATGCCTATGACGACGGCGACAACATTGTGCTTCATGTATCGCGACAAAATGAAGCATTCGGTTCAAGCTCTGATGATTACGCAGAAGTTGGACGGCTCTATAAATGGACCATTGACCCCGTCTCTGGAAAAGTGACTGAAGAAATGGTCGACGATCGTCCTGGCGACTTTGGTCGAGTAAACGATGCATATATTGGTTCAAAGGCACAGTTCGCATATCTCATGTCATTAGGTGGTGAAGGCAACTCTGAAGAACCCATCTACGGTTCTTCATTGTGGAAGTACGACTTGTCAACCGGTCAATGCTGGGAACATCACTTAGGTAAAACAACTCGTGGGGGAGAACCAGTGTTTGTTCCATCATCAACCAACGGTGCTGAAGACGATGGCTATGTCATGGCAATTGTCCATGACACGGCTACCGAAAAGTCACGACTTACAATTCTCGATGCCCAGAATTTCGCGGCTCCGCCCCTGGCCACTATTCATCTGCCCCAGCGCGTTCCCTATGGGGCTCACGGCAGCTGGGTGCCCTCCGGCGTTATAGCGATGTAGGGGCCAGCCAAGGACACCTATATGCTGTTGTCTCCGAAACATTCGGGCGTTTAGCTCAGTTGGCTAGAGCATCTCCCTTACAAGGAGAGGGTCGGGGGTTCGAGTCCCTCAACGCCCACTAAAAAGGCACCTACTCAAGTCAGACTTGAACAGGTGCCTTTAGTGTTTTCAACACAATGTGTGTTGAGTCAATTTTTAGTCGGCGGACTTGAGTCCTTGCTGTCCGGCGATGACAGCGAGAACAGTCAAAATCACACCTGGCAGCCAGTACGCCACTCCAATTGTGTACGTCTGATCATTTGAACCCGCCATGATGAAGAAACCACCGAGGAAGACGACTGTTCCCAGGGCATACATCAGTGTGAGTTTTGCCTGAGCTTGTCCTGATGTGTACATCGCGATTCCTAGCGCCAATATTCCTATTGCAATGAAAGCGAATCCGTATCCCTGTTCGTAGAACTTGTCATGAGCTAAGACATTCGCCTTGCCCCAACTTGATTCTGCAGTGGCTTGGCCGGTCATGAGACTGCCGATACCCATCAAAAACTGGACGATGGCGATAATCCACATCACGTTTTTTGTGTTTAGTTTGTTCATATTTTTCCCCTTACGAGATCAGGGAAAATTAAGTAACAGTCCCCGATTGTGACCGTAGTCACAATCGGGAATTGAATGGTGGATATGTTCGGTGTTGTTAGGGCCACCTACGAGAGCTATTTCTGCAGAGCGCGTTCAACCATTGAGATCAGGTTGTCGACGTCGTCGAAGCTGACGAGGGGGTTCATGAAGGTGAACTTCAGGGCTGCACGACCATTGATCTCTGTACGACCAAGGACCATGTCTCCGGCCATCAACAGGTTCTGTTGTGCGCGTCGTAGGTCATCTGCATCACAGCTCACGGCATCAAAGACACACATGGGACCGGTCGGTTGGGTGAGAAGAGTGAGCACATGGGATTGGTTGATCTGGTCAGCGGCGTACGCACTGAGTTCAACAACTCGGTGAAGCATTTCGGTGAATGCAGTGCGGCCAATGGTGCGCAGCGATACAACAACTTTTGCGGCATCGAAGCGACGAGACGTATCTAGTGATCTTCCGACAAGGTTGATCATGCCGGGAACTTCGTCACCGCGGTCAAGGTATTTTGATTTCACGCGTAAGAGATCAAACCTCTCAACGTCTTTGACAATGAGTGCACTGGCGTTGAATGGTTGAAACCACAGTTTGTGAAAGTCAATAGTGACTGAGTCGGCGCGAGCGATGCCGTGCAACATTGGGGCCAGTTGTGGCGACATGAGATATGAACCAACGACCGCAGCATCAATGTGAAACCAGGCATTGATTTGCTCACATCGTGTCGCAATGTCATCAAGCGGGTCAATGACTCCTAAGTCGGTAGTACCTGCTGTTCCAACAATTGCGATAATTGTGTGATTGGTTTGGGTGAGTTCAGCGATGAATGAATCAAGTGCGTTGATATCCATAGCGCCACTCGATGTGCTGGCGACAGTGACAACTGAATCGCGGCCGAGGCCAAGTTGGGCTGCTGCGCGTTGAATGGAAAAGTGTGCTTGGTCAGAACACAGGATGCGCCATGTTGCTGCTTGCGGGGGAAGTCCTGTTTTCAGAACATCAACACCAATAAGTGATGCCGCCCACGAACGAGCAAGTGTGATGCCGAGAACGTTTGAGGCGGTGCCGCCAGATGTCATGACGCCGGAACCTGAAGCAGGCATCCCCATAAGGTCTGCGAGCCAACTCGTGAGATGAAGTTCGACTTCTGTAGCTGCAGGTGCTTGATCCCAGCTGTCCATTGACTGGTTCAGTACGGCGATAGACATCTCTGTAACAACACTTGGAATCATGGTTGGCGGATGAAGGTGAGCAACGCACGCAGGGTCAAAGGGCACAACGCTGTTGGCCCACACTGAAGTGCCGAATTCTTGTAGAACTTCAGCTAGTGGAGTTCCATCAACGGGACATACTTCTGTGGCCCAAATGAGGTCGTGCAGTTCTGTGGGGGACAGTGAACTACGGGGCCCTGCCGGTCGTTGAATACTTTCAACGGCTACTTGTGCGGCGTCTGCGAGTTGCTGTCGACCTTGTTCGTCAAGCGACACAAAGATGTCGCGCCATGGTGTGGCGGTCATGCCACTGAGGCCACGCACACCTCAGCAAAGGCATCGCTAAGGCGTTCAAGGCCTATGCGCAGTTCTTCGTCTGTTGTGGTGAGTGGTGGCAAGAGCTTGACAACTTGATCGCCAGCGCCACACGTTTCAACGATGAGTTGACGAGCGAATGCTGCACGGGTGACTTTGTCTGCAAGTTCGGTGTTCTTAACGTTCAGACCACAGAGAAGTCCGTTGCCGTTGACAGTGAAATCAAGCGATTCATACGTGTCAGCGATTGCTTGCAATGCGTCGCGTACAAAGATGCCTTTGTATTTCGTGTCTTGTTCAAAGAGGCTGTCGTTCCAGTACATCTGCATCATCTTGGTTGACGTTGCAAATGCAAGGTTGTTTCCACGGAATGTGCCAGTGAACTCGCCGGCGTTCCATGTATCCAGATCGCGCTTAATGAGGTTGATCGCCATAGGGAGACCAAGGCCGCTGATTGCTTTCGACAAGCACACGATGTCTGGGTTAAGGCCTGATCCTTCGAATGAAAAGAATGTTCCGGTTCGACCGACACCAGCTTGTACTTCGTCAGCGATAATCATGACTCCGAGTTCTGTCGCTTTTGTGCGCAATGCTGCGAGGTAGGCGGGGTCAAAGGCGCGTGCACCGCCTTCGCCTTGAGTGGCTTCAATGAGGATGGCTCCGAATTTTTGGCCGTCTACGCCAGCACGCAATGTGCGGTCAAGGAGGTCAAGATCGTCGTTGGTCATCTGCTTCACGAATGGAAGTGCGGCAAAGTCACCGATATGAGCAACTGTCTCGCGACCAGCCATCGAATCTGATACCGACGCTGCCCGGTATGACATGCCGTGGTATCCGCCAGCAAAACCAAGAACGGCACGTTTGCCTGTGAGGCGCTGAGCCAATTGCAGTGCTGCCTCTACGGCTGTGGCGCCAGTAGGGCCGACGGTTTGAACAACCATGTCCATGTGGCGAGGCTTCAAAATGAGCTCTTCAAATGTGCTGAGAAATTCACGCTTTTCGACTGTAAAGGTGTCGAGACTGTGGAGAAGTCTTCCAGAACGTAAGTGCGAGAGGGCTACTTCAACGAGTTCTGGGTTGTTGTGACCGTATGACAACACACCTGCACCTGCGAAAAAATCTAGATATGCCTTGGAGTCTTCATCAAAGATTGTGGAACCGTGTGATGTCGCAAAGACCACGGGCCAGCGGCGACAGTAATAACGGACATTTGATTCGAGTTGTTCGAAGGTATTCATGGAAAATCCTCTCGGTTGTGTTGTGAACTGGTATCACCCTTTCGGGGTCGTTGTAGAAACGGAAGGATAACTCTAGAACACGCGAGAGGTGTTTGCTACTTCATTCGCTCTAAAGCTTCACCCATTTGTCTGTGAACGGCATTAATGGCTTGTAGTGGGCGCATCATGACTCGAAACTCAACGATTTTTCCTTGGTCGTTGCACGTAATGATGTCAACACCATTGGCATATTTGCCTTCGATAGTGGTCTCAAACTCCAACACTGCGGTGTATCCATCGAGCACTTCTTTGGTGTATCGAAACTTCTGTGAGTCGTCTTTCGTTTCACCAGAGTTTGATTTCTCGCCAGGAAGGGTTTGTCCGGCAGCCATGAGATACATCTTGGTGATCTCTTTACCCACTTGTGGGGTAAAGACAATGGGGGAGAAGAACACACAATCGTCGTCGAGCAAGATGTCGAGGCCGTTCTTGAGCTCCCCGCGCATGTACGCGTGCCATTGTTCAATTACTGCGTGAATCATGATTGTCCCCTTGTGAAGTTGGAACAAGCGTAGTGAATAGAGGTGAAGCACCTGTCGTTTACAGTGATTGAGGTGAAGAAGTCCTGGTCGTTTACCTCTGAGAGCACCTTGCTCTCCCAGGTCACATTCTGTGTGGTCGACCTTGAAACCACAGGTAGTTCCAGCTCCGTGGGTGGTATCACGGAAATTGGTGCAGTGAAGTACCGAGGGGGCGAGGAAGTATCGCGGTTCAGTACTCTCATCAACCCGGGACAGCCGATTCCGGCGAACATTGTCATGTTGACTGGTATCTCGTCGTCAATGGTCGCTGATGCCCCTCGTGTTGAAGAGGTGCTCGACGTATTCCTTGATTTTGTACAGGGCACCGTGTTGGTGGCACACAATGCTCGATTCGATGTGGGCTTTTTGAACGCAGCGCTTGAACGTCATGGGTATGACCCATTGTCGAATGCCGTTGTCGACACTGTCACATTGGCGCGTCGCCTTGTACGTAGCGAAGTGCCGAATTGCAAACTTTCAACTTTGGCTGCCCATTTCAATTTCCCCCACCAACCCATACACCGCGCGATGGATGATGTGTTGGCAACAGGAGACTTGTTGCACTACCTCATTGAACGCGCAGCTGCTTTTGGCGTTTTCGATATTGAAGATTTGGTTGCATTGCCTTCCATCGGCTCACACCCTGAATCGCGAAAACTGAAGATGACAGAAGATCTTCCGCGCGGACCAGGGGTGTACTTGTTCATTGATCTCGCAGGTGAAGTGTTGTATGTGGGGAAAGCAACCAATGTGCGAGCTCGTGTCCGTAGTTATTTCAGTATTGGTGAATCACGCAAAAAAGTTGGGTCACTGCTGAAGTTGGTGCACAGTATCCAGTGCATTGAGACCCCAGATCCTGTCACTGCCGAAGTGTTTGAATTGCGTATCATTCGGCGGTTACGACCTCGATACAACTACGCCGGAACGCGCAGTGAAAAGTATTGCTATGTTCGCTTCACAACAGAAGAAGAATGGCCACGTCTTGTTGTCACAAAGACAGCATCATCCAAGGGAATCACTCTTGGTCCGATACGGACAAGAGGTATGGCGCGTGATGTTGTTGACGCTATTGAGTCCGTGGTTGCACTACGTCGGTGCACCGTGCGCATGGGCCGTAATTATGTTGCACCCAACGACGCGCCCGTATGTTCTGCCGCTCGCTTGGGGTTGGCTGAGTGCCCATGTTCAGGCTCTGCCGATGCCAGTGCGTACGGCGCCATTGTTGACACTGTTGCGCGCACGCTGAATGGAGATGCCGAAGAAGTGGTTGGTCTCCTCACTAAACGAATGAATGTGCATTCCCAGAATCAGCGATTTGAAGAAGCCGCTTTTGTTCGGGATCGCATCGATGCGCTCGGTACGGTTCTGCATCGCCAATCGCAGGCCAACGCATTACGTGATGGCGGGCTTCAAGACATCACGCATGAGGGCATTACCTACCGCATCGACCAGGGAGTCTTGGTGGAGACTTTGAGTAGTGGGGAAGTGTGTACTGCGGTCACACTGGCACTGCCTACGACACTTGAACATTTGCGAGCCGTATTACAGGTACCGGTGGATGAGTCGCCCACAGATGTGCTTGATGAAGTGATGTGCATGGCGCGGCTTGTGTCTTCGTTAGGCTGATTGCATGAAGTGGAGATTCGCCGCAGTCGCGATTGCAGTTCTTGGCCTCTCAGCTTGTGGTCCAGATCCTTCGTCTAATACTGCAGTCGTGGCCACAGTAGATACATCTCCGCAGGGCACTGATTCTCAGCCGACCGCGAACATTAATAATTTTGTTGCAAAGACAGTAAGCGGTGAAACGTTCGTATTGTCGAACGCACTTGCGCAAAAGCCTGTGGTGTTGTGGTTCTGGGCGCCTGGTTGAGGCACTTGTAATGCTGAAGCCTCCTCGGTCGAGGAGACATGGAAAAAATTTGCAGATTCAGTCACTGTTGTAGGCGTGGCGTGGGCTGGTGACCAGTCGTCGTACCAATCCTTTGTTGAACGCCACGGGTTGACCTTTGCCAACCTAGATGACACGCCCGGCGACATCTACTCCAAATACAAAGTTCCATATCAGCCTGCGTGGGTTTTTATAGCCAGAGACGGAACCGCCACCACACGCATTGGGGTGATCGGCGATTCTGAGTTATCGCAGTTAATTCAAAAAATGAATTAACTGAAGGTGTTAAAGCTGCAAGCTCTTGATCTCGAGGAACTCTTCAAAACCATGTTCACCGAGTTCGCGGCCAATACCTGATTGCTTGTAGCCACCGAATGGAGCGTTGGGGTTAAAAGCTCCGCCATTGACGGTTACTTGACCAGTGCGGATGCGGCGTGCGATTGCGATACCAGTTTCCTTGTCGGCGGCGAATACCGCACCAGCAAGGCCGTATGGAGAATCGTTTGCAATTTCAACCGCGTCATCAATGCCGTCGTAAGGAATAAGAACAAGAACAGGTCCGAAGATTTCTTCTTGGGCAATAGTCATCTTGTTGTTGACTTCAGAAAAAACTGTTGGCTTCACGTAGTAACCCTTATCGAGCCCTTCAGGAGCTCCAGGACCGCCGGCAATGAGCTTTGCGCCTTCTTCGATTCCCTTATTGATGTAACCGATTACGCGGTCACGCTGTGCTGCAGAAGCAAGCGGTCCAACGTTTGTACCTTCAGCAAAAGGGTCTCCGACTTTGACGCCATTTGCAACCGATGCAGCAAGGCCTTCGGCTTCTGCAAGGCGTGAACGTGGCACCAACATGCGGCTAAGCAGTGAACATGTCTGACCACTATTCAAGAATGCTTGTCCAGTTCCACCCATGATTGCTTTTGCAAATGTTGCGTCATCAAGGCCTTCACCAATGATGTTTGCGCTCTTACCGCCAAGCTCAAGTGCAACTTTCTTGACAGTCTCTGAACCTGTTTGCATTACTAGTTTTCCTGCACGTGTTGAACCGGTGAATGAGATCATGTCGATGTCTGGGCTTGCAGAAATTGCTTCACCAACAACAGGGCCAGTTCCGGTAACGAGGTTGAATACGCCTGCAGGAAGTTTTGCTTCGTGAATGATTTCAGCAAGCATGAAGGCATCAATTGGTGCAACTTCGCTTGGCTTCAATACAACGGTGCAACCTGAGGCCATTGCGAATGCAACTTTTGCTGCGATTTGGTGCAATGGATAGTTCCATGGGGTGATGCATCCGACAACACCAATTGGCTCGCGCACGATTAATGAACTTCCGACTTCTTTTTCGAATTCAAATGATTCTGCAAGTGCTGCTGCCTGCTTGAATGAGTTGATGGGTAGTCCCACCTGAATCATGTTCGACAACATTTTTGCCATTCCGGTCTCGCGTGAAATAGCAGAAGAAATTTCATCCAAGCGAGCCACGAGTGCATCGCCAATTGCGTTCAGGTACTTGGCACGGTCTGCTTTTGGCAATGTGCTCCACGAGATGAAGGCGGCCTTTGCGGCTGCTGCAGCTTTCGTGACGTCTGAGGCGGTTCCCTCTGGAATGGTCGCCATGACCTCTTCGTTCGTTGAGTCAAAGACTGAGATCGTCTGTGAACCTTCCGAGGCGACCCACTGGCCATTGATATAGATCTTGTCGTAGTTCTTCATTGTGCATACCCCTTATTGACGCCACGCGATGTGGCTGACACTTAGACGCTAGGGGGTCTGGGGGGATTTGGGAAATAGAGGAGCGACAAGGGGGTAATGTGTCGTTAGTCACAGTTAACCGTAAGGACATATGAAATTCACTTCATTCACAATCACGGCTGCGTTGGCTATTTCAACGCTCGGACTTGTTAGTTGTGGGACGGACCCTACTGACGGTGCAACGGGTGGACCCGATGCGGCACCGGTGGTCTCCAACAAGATCACAGGCAATGTCGAAGAATGGAAAGTGAACGTCAGCGCACAAACTGCTGAGGCTGGCGATGTTGAATTTGCAATAGCAAACTTTGGAACCATTCAACATGAATTCCTGGTCACGAAGACGTCATATGAGCCAGGCAAGATTCCTGTTGGTTCAGAGGGAAAATTTGACGAAGAAGATAAAGGCGTCTCAGTTGTAGACGAAATTTCAGAATGGCCGGTTAACGAAGCAAAAGTCTTGTCGGTGAAGCTTGAAGTGGGTACGTATGAATTGTTGTGCAATATCCCCGGCCATTACACAGCTGGGATGCATACGACGTTGACTGTAGTGCCATCTACTGTGAAGGTCACTGAAACCACCGTGCCAGTGGCGAATGTTGTCAGCAACGAAATTTCGGGATCAGTCAAAGAATGGGCTGTTGCAATTGATGCAGCTGAAGCAAAAGCAGGCGACGTGACGTTCACGATGAAGAACGAAGGCGCGGTCCCACATGAGTTCATTATTGTGAAGACTGATTTTGCGCCGGGCAAGATTCCGTTGGGTCCCGATAATCGTTTTGATGAAGAAGGTAAAGGGGTGTTCGTTCCAGGAGAGATTTCTGAGTGGAATCCTGGGACTACAGGAACTGTCACGTTGAAATTGGAACCTGGCAATTATCAGTTGTTATGCAATATTGCTGGCCACTACGCCAATGGTATGCATACGCAATTGACCGTGTCATAATTTCTGAATGAAATCACACCCATGGAATAACTCGTTCGCGTGGCAACCACACAAGGCGCAGAGCGGGGCAGTGACGCAAGCTCAGATTGATCAATTCGATGAATTGGGCTTCTTTGTTCTCAACGATATTTACACCTCTGACGAGTTGGCTGAACTAATGCGTATTACGGATGAAGCAGAAGACGAAGCAATTGCGGAACTGAAGAAGCAAGCAGATGAACGTTTTCTTATCTCAGAAAATGGCGCAATAACTTTTGCTGCCCAGATCGTGCGACAAAAGCCAGAGATTCGTCCATTCGTTCGGAATACAAAAATTCTTGGCGTCTGTGCTGATCTGATTGGTCCGAATGTGCGGATGTATCACGATCAAGCTGTGTACAAAATGACAGAGAAGCCGCGTCGGTTTCCGTGGCATCAAGACAACGGCTATTTATATGTTGAACCCCAGCACTACCTCACATGCTGGATCGCACTGACTGATGCCACCATTGAGAATGGATGCCCACAAGTGGTACCTGGTCTTCATAAAGACGGGACACTTGCTCACTATTACGTCGACACTCTTGGTTTTGAATGTTTTGAAGAACCCCCAACAACACCTGTCATTGCAGAAGTGAAAGCAGGAGGAGCAGTGTTCTTTTCTTCCTTGACTCCTCACCTCACGGGTCCGAACTTCAGTAACAGCACCCGCAAGGCATACATCGTGCAGTACGCATCGTCAGATGCACGAGTGTTAGAAGGTAGCGCCGATGCTGGCGCTGCAACGGGTTCTCATGCCATTAGCGATGAACCGCGTGGAATAGCTGTGCTGGAAAATGGTGTGCCGGTCGTCTAGACCAGAACGAATCCCTCGTAGCCGTTAGCAGCAACTTCGGTGCACTTATCTGCATAGGTGGGGAAACCGAGTAACGGCATGAACACGCGGGGCTTACCCGGAACGTTTGCGCCTAGGTACCAACTGTTGCACGACGGATACAGCGTCATGTCGGCAACAGCATTGACGAACGCCACCCATTCGGTTTGTTCCTTATCGGTGGTCTCAATAGTGGTCTTGCCAGAAGAGACAATGTGTGAGATGCAATCAGAGATCCACTCAACATGCTGCTCAATAGACATCATCATGTTGGTCAACACTGATGGGCTGCCAGGGCCAGACACCATGAACATGTTTGGAAAGCCAGCGGTACTAAGCCCGAGGTACGTGACTGGACCAGCGTCCCACGCTTCAGCAAGTGGTTGGTTGTTGCGGCCTCGAATATCAATCTTCAGAAGCGAACCGGTCATTGCGTCAAAACCGGTTGCATACACCAGTACGTCGAATGTGTGCTCGTCTCCGCCAGCGACAAGCCCGTGATCTGTTATGCGTTCTATTGGGTCAGAACCAACATCAACGAGTGACACGTTGGAGCGGTTAAAGGTCTCGTAATAACCAGAATCAAGACATAGTCGCTTGCAGCCGATGACCTGAGTGGGAAGGAGTTTCTTTGCAGTGTCGGGATCTTTGATGATTGAGTAAATCTTTTCGCGCACAAATTCGGCAACGGTTTCATTGGCGTCATGGTTGAGAAGAAAGTCGTTGTAGGAAGACAAGAATGCAAAGCCGCCTTCTTCCCATCGCAGTTCAAATTCCTGACGTCGTTCTGCCTCAGAGACTTCCAATGCTGCTTGTTCGCCTCGACGAATGTTCGAACCGAATGCACCCATTTGTTGTCGGTTGAGATCACGGAATTCGTTGTAGTTAGCCTTTACTTCCTTGACATATTCCTTGTCGATGGTGTCATTGCGAGCAGGAATTGAATAGGTGGCAGTGCGTTGAAACACGGTGAGGTGCTTTGATTGTTCAGCAATAATAGGAATGCTCTGGATGGCAGAAGATCCCGTGCCGATGAGTCCGACTGTTTTGCCGGTGAAGTCAACACCTTCGTGTGGCCATTCGCCCGTGTGATACGTAGGGCCAGTAAATGAATCCGCGCCAATAAAATGAGGGACGTTCGTAGAAGACAAACAGCCAGTAGCGAACACAACGAATCGTGCAGTGACAACATCATCTTTGTCAGTTGTGACTCGCCAATTGTTTGACTTCTCATTAAAGATGGCAGACGTCACGCGCGTTGAGAATTGGATATCTCGACGCAACTCAAAACGGTCAGCAACGTGTTGTGCGTACGTAAGAATTTCAGGCTGACCTGCGTATCGTTGGTTCCACTCCCACTCTTGTTGGAGGTCGTTGTCAAAGCTGTACGAGTACTCGACACTTTCAATGTCGCAACGTGCGCCTGGGTATCTGTTCCAATACCAAGTGCCACCTACATCTGTGCCTGCTTCAAAGACTTGAACTGACAGATTGGCACTGCGTGCGCGATGCACCATATACATGCCAGCAAAACCGGCGCCGACTACGGCGATATCAACTGAACGTTCCATGGTTCCCCCCTTGGTGTTCGACAAACGAAACCTTAGTGGGGGCAGAAGGTGAGTGGTCTAGTGGATGAGACCAGACCACTCAGATCTGAATTAGTAGCTGCGCGCTGGGCGTGAGCTGCTTGAGCGCTCACCGCGAGGTCCGCCTGGGCGTCCTCCACGTGAGTCAGGACGAGGTCCGCGAGGTGAATCACTGCGTGGGCCACGATCACGGAAATCACGGTCACCACGAGGTGCATCACTACGTGGGGCACGGTCACGGAAATCACGGTCGCCGCGAGGTGCGTCACTGCGAGGAGCGCGGTCTTCGCGTGGACGGTCGTCGCGTGGACGATCATCACGAGGGGCACGGTCTTCGCGTGGACGGTCGTCGCGTGGACGATCATCACGAGGGCCACGGTCATCACGACGATCGCGTCCGCCGCCGTAGCCGCCTCCGCCACCGTATGACTTGCCGCCGCCTGAACGGCCACGGTCTCCGCCGCCGCCGTAGGAACGGCCGCCACCTGAACGTGAGCGATCGCGGTCACGACCGCCTCCGCCATTGCGACCTCCGCCGCCACCGCGACGCTCTTCGATTGATGGCATCTCTTTGAATTCGCGCTCGCCAGGAGCAACTTCTTCAAGGATGGCATCGCCCTTAGCAACATTGACTGAGATTGGGTCAATGCCTGCATCGTGTGCAAGACGCTTGACATGACGACGCATGTTCTCAGTCACCATGGTGATAACAGTGCCTTCTGCACCGGCGCGAGCCGTACGGCCCGAACGGTGAAGGAAAGCTTTGTGCTCTTCTGGTGGGTCAGCATGGATAACAAGTGCAATGTCGTCAACGTGAATACCGCGTGCTGCGATATCTGTTGCGACAAGCGTGTCTGCTTTTCCGCCAGAGAAGGCAGCCAAGTTACGCGCGCGAACATTTTGCGACAAGTCACCGTGCAATTCAACGCTAGGAACTCCAGCTTTGATGAGGGCTTCAGTCAGCTTGCGCGCGCCATGCTTGGTGCGTGTGAAGACAAGTGAACGACCAGGTGCTGCACACAAATCTTGCAACACATCAAAGCGATTCGCTTGTGACACGTTGAAGAAGTAGTGAGTCATTGTTGCTTCATCTTCAAGATTTGATTCAACTTCGTGAGTAACTGGGTTGTTCAAGAACTTGCGAACAAGCTTGTCGATTCCGCGGTCAAGAGTTGCAGAGAACAACATGCGCTGTCCGTCACGAGGAGTCTTAGACAAGATCTGTGTGACGTGCTCGAGGAATCCGAGTTCTGCCATGTGGTCTGCTTCGTCAAGAACAGTGATCTCAATTGCATCGAGGTCGACGTGACCTGATTCCATGAGGTCAATGAATCGACCTGGGCATGCAACAACGATGTCAACACCATTGCGCAATGCTTCAATCTGCTTTGGATACCCAACGCCGCCGTAGACGGTTGTTGTGCGCATGCCAAGACGGCGTGCAAGTGGTGCCAATACGTCACACACTTGGTTTGCCAACTCGCGAGTTGGAACCAAGATCAATGCACGTGGTGCATAGTTCTCGCGTGGCTTGTTGCTCTCGAGCAAACGAGCCAACAACGGCAATGTAAATGCAAGCGTCTTGCCTGATCCCGTGCGGCCGCGGCCGAGGGTGTCGCGACCAGCCAACGCGTCTGCGATGGTTGCTTGCTGGATAGGGAATGGTTCGATGAGACCTTGTGAGGTCAGTTCATCAACCAGGGGCGTGGGCAGACCAAGGTCAGCAAAAGTAGGACGGGTGTCCATGGGGGTATCTCCCTTGTAAGGGCCATAGATACCGGTTTGTACCCATGGATGCACTCGAAGCGCTTGAGCAGACTAGCGGTACCCCTGTGGAAAACCTAGGGTTATCTCAAATTATTTTGACAGTGTGACTTTGATCGCAGTGTCAGCTGCGTGGGAGGCCTTGCCTAACATGCGCCTCAGCCACGATTGGGCGATGATGGCGAGGTACATGAACCAGTACTTTTTGCGCACCAAGTCAGCCACGCGCTTCGAATCGGGACCATCGAGAACGACTGCTGTTCCTAGGTACACGGTTGCGTCGGCCGAGACAAGGCCTTTGAACGTTGAGACAGCCAACGTGGCTCGCGGGTCACGACGAACGCGTTTTACTTTGAACGCATCATGGTCAGTGGTGAATGCGTAGCCGTCGTCAAATGGCACAACCCACACGGGCAAAGAGACGGGGTCGCCATTCTTTTTGTATGTCGTAAACGAAACATATTTGGCGGCATCAAGGTCTGCTGGCATTTGAATCCTCTTCAGAAAAGTATTGATCACTATTGGTCGGGGAGGGGAGACTTGAACTCCCGGCCTCCTGGTCCCAAACCAGGCGCGCTACCAACTGCGCCACACCCCGCGGTGTTTCCGATAATGCTATCGGGAGGTTTTAGCTGGCGCTCTTAGCGATACGAGCAAGCCGCTTCGCGGTACGACCAATGGGCGCAAGGTGGCGATGATCGAGGTCGCCGATTTCGATGCCATTGGAAAAAAGCACGCGGTAGCGCAACCAATTGAATCCATTCGACAAGATGACTTTGCCCTCTGTCCCGGCAACAACACCATCAAGATCAACCGTGGTGACGACCTTGTCGCCATTGCGCAAGTTGATTTGGCCCTTATGAGGGTTAGCGAGAGCGTGGGGCTTCCAAAGAGTCATGGCTCCATTATTGCCCGAAACGGCACCAGAAAAGCGAACCCGTGAATCAGTCGGCAAAAGAACAGTCAGTCAGGCGTGCCGATACACTTTTCAATCTGTGAAAAGCACTCTCGAAGCCCTAGAGGGCAACAAAGTCAAGCTGTCCATCGAAGTTGACGAGTCGGAATTCGACCGCAACTTAGATGCTGCATTCCGAAAGATCGCTCATGAAGTGCGTCTCCCTGGCTTTCGGCCGGGCAAAGCTCCCCGCCGCGTGCTTGAGGCACGTATCGGTATTGATGCTGCGCGAGGTCAAGCACTTCAAGATGCGATTCCTGAATATCTCAGCAAAGCAGTGCGTGAGCATGATGTCGACATCATCTCAACACCTGATGTCACGTTGACAAACAACAACGATCCTGTTGATGCAGAAAATCCTGTTCCAGCAGAGTTCGTGTACCCAGTGATGTTCGAAGCAATTTGTGAGATCCGTCCTGAAGTCAGCGTTCCTGGTTACGGCGGACTGCGCATTGAATTGTCAAGCCCTGATCTTTCTGATGAAGAACTTGAAGAAGCAGTTGCCACAGAGCGTCGTCGTTTCGGTTCGTTGGTTGATGTTGATCGTGCTGCAGAAACAGGCGACAACGTAGTGATCGACCTTGAAGGACTTCGCGATGGAGAACCTGTTGCCGGACTTAATGTTGATGAATGGACCTATGAAATCGGGCGCGCCTGGGTTGCTCCCGGATTCGATGAGCAGCTCACAGGTGCAAAGAAGGGTGATGTTCTTCGCTTCAACGCCATTCCGAATGGCACTGAAGAAGCAGCGGACTTTGTTGTCACTGTCAATCGTGTTCAAACTTTGGAACTTCCAGAACTCACTGATGAATGGGTGGAAGCAAACATTGCAGACTCAGACACAGTTGTTGAATGGCGCCAGTCACTTCGCGACCGTTACACCGAGATGCGCGTTAACCAAATGCGTCGCACAGTTGTTGATCGACTCACTGACGAGCTTGCAAAACTTGTTGAAATTGAAGCACCTGAATCAATGGTTGGTGCAGATATGCAAGCGCGTGTTCAAAACACCATCCAGCAGTTCCAACAGCAGGGCATTGCTCTTGACCAATGGCTGTCAGCAACAGGTCAAGACACAGAGTCATTTATTGCTGGCATGAAAGAGCAATCAGAAAAGGCTGTCAAGGTTGATCTTGCATTGCGTGCAGTTGCGTCAGCTCAGGCCATCACCGTCAGCGACGATGATCTTGAAGCGGAATTTGAATCAATCGGCGTTCGTGTCAATGAGAAAACAGCCAAGGTGCGTAAGGCATATGAGCAGAATGATGCCATTGCTGATTTGGTAGCCCAGATGCGTAAATCTCAAGCACTTGAGTGGTTGCTGCACAACTCGACCTTTGTAGACCAGAATGGAACTGTTCTTCCCACCGACACGGTGCTCGGAGATCACGACCATGACCATGACCACGACGATGAAGACGAAGCAGAGGATGCAGAATGAACTTCCAGAATTACTACGTACCAAACGTCACTGAGCAGACAAGCAGGGGAGAACGCACTTCTGACCTCTTCTCGCGGTTGTTGAAAGAGAACATCATCTTCTTAGGGATGCCTATTGACGACACCGTTGCAAACCTGATCTGTGCACAGCTCATCCACTTGGAGAGCGAAAACCCAGACCGCGACATCAACATCTATATCAATAGCCCTGGCGGCGACATCACGTCGCTATTTGCTATTTACGACACGATGCAGTTCATCAAGAACGACATTGCCACCATTTGTCTCGGTCAGGCTGCCTCGGCAGCCGCCGTCCTTTTGGCTGCCGGTACCAAGGGAAAGCGTCTTGCTTTGCCTCATAGCCGTGTCCTTCTCCATCAGCCATATGGCCAGGTTGGCTACGGCCAGGTGACCGATTTGGAGATCGCAGCCAAGGAAATCCTTCGTATGCGTGACCTTCTGGAAGAGATTCTTGCCAAGCACACTGGCCAAAGCATGGAAAGAATTCATGCCGATACGGACCGTGACTTCGTAATTGAAGCGAATGAGGCCGTCGAGTATGGCATTATCGACAGTGTGATTTCATCACGCGAATTAACGGACCGTTCCGGTCCAATTCGTTAACACACAGTTCGAGGAGGGCCTTCGTGGCCAAGTTTGGTGACACAGGAGAACTCTTGAAGTGCTCCTTTTGCGGCAAGTCCCAAAAGCAAGTCAAGAAACTCATCGCAGGACCTGGTGTCTATGTCTGTGATGAATGCATTGAACTGTGCAATGAGATCATCGAAGAAGAAGTAGGCGAGCGCTCAGATGTGCGTCTTGATGTACTTCCGACTCCTATTGAGACACGTACATTCCTCGATGAATATGTAGTGGGGCAAGAGCGCGCAAAGAAAGTTCTTTCCGTCGCCGTATTCCATCACTATCGACGCTTGCAATACATGCAGCAGAACACCGGCATTCGTCGCGACGAAGTGGAATTGCAAAAGAGCAACATTCTTCTTCTTGGTCCGACTGGTTGCGGTAAAACACACCTGGCTCAAACTCTTGCTCGCATGCTGAATGTGCCATTCGCTGTTGCTGATGCAACGGCGCTCACTGAAGCCGGATATGTCGGTGAAGACGTTGAAAACATCTTGCTCAAACTTCTTCAAGCTGCAGATTTTGATGTGAAGCGTGCAGAACAAGGCATTGTGTACATCGATGAGATTGACAAAGTTGCTCGCAAGGCGGAGAACCCCAGCATTACGCGTGATGTCTCTGGTGAGGGTGTACAGCAAGCTCTGCTGAAAATCCTGGAAGGCACAGTTGCATCTGTGCCGCCACAAGGTGGCCGCAAACACCCACATCAAGAATTCATTCAGATTGATACAACCAACGTGCTGTTCATCTGTGGTGGAGCGTTTTCCGGACTCGAGCAGATTATTGAACAACGCATCGGTCACAAGGGCATGGGCTTTCACGCAACAGTGACATCGAAAGCCGACAAAGACCCTGGCGAGTTATTCGAACAGGTTCTGCCTGAGGACTTGCTGAAGTTCGGAATGATTCCGGAGTTCATTGGTCGTTTGCCCATGGTGGGTGCAGTGCATGCGCTCGACAAGCCAGCCCTAATGCAGATCCTTACCGAGCCAAAAAATGCGCTCGTGAAGCAGTATGCGAAGTTGTTTGAGTTCGATGACATTGAATTAGACATCGAGCCAGAAGCGTTAGAAGCCATTGCAGAACTTGCAATGGCTCGTGGTACAGGTGCGCGCGGATTGCGTTCCATCCTTGAAGAGACACTGCTTGATGCAATGTATGAATTGCCTGGTCGTACAGACATTGCCCGCGTTGTTGTTAATGCAGACTGTGTCAAGAACAAGGCAATGCCTGAACTTGTGACGAAGACTGCTGCACGAGCACCTCGTCAGCGCCGCGCAGCTTCCTAGGACCGCATGAATTATCAAGAAGCGCTCGTGTATCTTGACGAGCATGCCTCGTATGAAAAGACGGGCCGCATTGAGACTCCGTCAACCACAACTATTGAACGACTTCTTGAAGTATTGGGTGATCCACAAAACGACTTTCGCGTTATTCATGTAACGGGCACAAACGGAAAAGGTTCAACGTCGCAGATCATCACACGGTTGTTAATGGCTCACGGTCTGAAGGTGGGCACGTATTCGAGTCCCCATCTTGAGAATGTTCGAGAGCGTATTCAAGTGGACGGTGAACCGATTGCTGAGATTGATTTTGCTGATTCAGTAGCGGCAGTGGCAAATGCAGAAGGTATTGGCACGGTTCGTCCATCGTATTTTGAAATTATGACTGCAGCTGCGTTTCGTTGGTTCTCTGATGATGCAATCGAGGTTGCAGTTATCGAGGTTGGAATGTTGGGTCGTTGGGACGCGACAAACGTGGTGAAACCAGATGTCGCGGTGATTACGAATATTGCACTAGATCACACTGAATTTGCTGGTCCAACGTTGGCACATATCGCCACGGAAAAGGCCGGCATCATCAAGCCTGGTTGCGTAGCGGTCATTGGTGAAGTGAATGAAGATCTTCGTTCACTTTTTACTGCTGAACCATGTGAAGAAATGTTGGTGCGAGGCGAGCAGTTCGATGTTGTCGATAATCATCTTGCGTTGGGTGGTCGTTCAGTTCACATCAGTACACATCGTGCTGAATATCTCGATCTATTTATTCCACTTCATGGATGGCATCAAGGCGATAACACAGCGGTGGCAATTGCAGCCGTTGAAGCCTTCTTTGGGTCTGCACTTGATGCAGAGACCGTGCAAGAAGGTTTGGACGGGGTTCTCATGCCTGGTCGCTTTGAAGTCGTTGGTCACCAACCTCTCGTCATTCTTGATGGCGCTCATAACCCAGCAGGCGCAGACGTGTGCTCCAGTGTGTTCTTTGAAGACTTTGATCCACACGGTCGTCGCATCCTGGTGGTCGGTGCCTTGGGCGGCAGGGATATCAGCGACACCTTGTCTGCCCTGAAGGTTGACGAGTACGAATTGGTGATCTGTTGTACGGCTCCTTCGCCACGTGCTCGCCCTGGTCGCGAAATTGCCGATGTGGCGCGTGGCATGGGATGTTCAGAGGTCGTGGTGGCTGACACGGTTGAGAAGGCGTGCGATATCGCCTTGGCAGATGCAACGAGCGACGATGCCATATTGGTGGCTGGCTCTCTGTATGTCGTTGGGGCAGCCAGAACCCATCTCCGTCGCGTTTTGCCCTGACGGGGCTTGGGTTCGGGGGCAATCGAACGCTCCTGGCGTAGCCTGTAGCGCATGTCAGATCGCACACTTGTTTTGTTGAAGCCCGATGCCGTTGAACGCGGTCTTGTTGGGGCCATTTTGTCTCGTTTCGAGAACAAAGGACTCCGTATTGCTGCAATGGAATTGCGCACTCTTGATGCCGCCATTCTTGCCCGTCATTACGAAGAGCATGTGGGCAAAGGGTTCTACGCAGAACTTGTTGCATTCATGGGCCGTGGCCCCGTTGTTGCTCTTGCCATTGAAGGTCCGCAAGACACATGGGAAATCGTTCGCACAATGATGGGCGCTACCAACCCACGTACGGCAGACCTTGGCACATTCGTGGTGACTACGGCACATTGTTCACTGAAAACCTTGTCCATGGTTCCGATTCAGCCGAATCAGCCGCACGCGAGCTCGGAATCTTCTTTCCCGCCCTCTAAGGCGCGGGTAGTTAGCATTTCTGCAGAGTTGACGTTTCCACGCCAACTCAGGGAGATCTCTTTATGAATCGGAATAATCCTTTGTCGATGGGGCGTGACATTGCAATCGACCTCGGCACCGCAAACACCTTGGTCTACGTGCGCGGTCAAGGAATTGTTTTGAATGAACCCTCTGTGGTTGCTATCGATATGCGCGACGGAAAGCCTGTTGCAGTCGGTTGGGAAGCAAAGCGGATGCTCGGTCGTACGCCGAAACATATTGAAGTGATTCGTCCATTAAAGGATGGAGTGATTGCAGACTTTGACGTATGCGAAAAAATGCTGCGCTATTTCATTCAGCGAGTCACAACTAGTCGTTGGAGCAAACCACGAATGGTGATTTGTGTTCCATCTGGAATTACCGGAGTTGAACAACGCGCCGTGCAAGATGCTGCAGAATATGCGGGTGCTCGTCGTCCGGTACACATCATTGAAGAACCAATGGCGGCTGCGATTGGCGCAGATCTTCCCGTTCATGAGCCAAGCGGAAACATGATTGTTGACATTGGAGGCGGAACCACTGAAGTTGCAGTGATTTCGCTTGGTGGCATTGTTGTTGCTCAGAGCGTTCGTGTTGCAGGCGATGAACTTGATGAAGCAATTGTCGCTTACGTGCGTGCTGAATATTCCTTGGATATCGGAATCAATACGGCTGAAGAAATTAAGATTCAAATGGCCTCCGCATGGCCTCTTTCGCAAGAACTCACCGGAGACGTGGGTGGCCGAGACACGGTTTCTGGCTTGCCTCGCACTATTGAGATCACTTCGGCCAATGTTCGCGACGCCATCGCAGAGCCAATTGCTGCAATCATTGACGCTGTGAAGTCAACTCTCGATCGCACGCCGCCTGAATTGGCAGCAGACATCATGGACCGCGGTATTTATCTGTCTGGCGGGGGAGCATTGCTGTCAGGAATGCCACAACGCGTGACTCATGAAACAGGAATGCCGTGTTACATCGCCCCCGATCCGTTGTATGCGGTCGCTATCGGTTCAGGTCGTGCGCTTGAGAACATCGAAGCGATGCGCGGAATGATGTCCTTCCCAGGACTCGATCAGCTGTAGTACTAATCCCGTGGCGGACTTATCCTTCACGCGTCGTCGGGCGATTCTCCTGCTGTCGCTTACGTCTGTGATTCTGATCACAATGGACCTGCGCGGTAGCTCGGTCATTAATTTTGCTCGATCAACATTTGGTGTTGTGTTCCGCCCGATTGAAAGCGCTACAAAAGTTGTTACTCGTCCAATAGGTAACGCATGGAATGGCATGACTCATTACAACGATGTTGTGAAAGAAAATCATCGCCTCAATGACCTCGTTGCATTTAGTGAAGGCTCCACTATCTCTGCAATCGCAAGCGTGCGTGAAGCCCAAGAGCTGCTGTCATTGAATGGACTGCCCACACTGGCTGGGATTGCATCGTGTACTGCA
Organism: Actinomycetota bacterium; assembly: GCA_037129855.1. Taxonomy (GTDB): domain Bacteria; phylum Actinomycetota; class Acidimicrobiia; order Acidimicrobiales; family Ilumatobacteraceae; genus UBA2093. The sequence continues at coordinate 23,790 of JBAXUC010000003.1, forward strand.
CAAGTGGTTGGGCAATCTCCATCAAACTTCACCCAAACGGTTGAAATCAACCGCGGTTCAGAATGTGGATTGAAAGTTGGAATGCCGGTTCTGAATGCTGCCGGAATGATCGGGAAAATCACCGATGTCTACAACAAGCGATCAGTTGTGATGTTGCTGACAGATCCTGGTTATTCATTGGCTGTGAAAGTTGTGAATATTCCTGCACCCACAACAACAACTACGGCGGCTCCGGGAACGCCAGTAGGTGACATCACTACGACGACTTCGACTACAACGACAACCACATTGCCGCGTGTTACAACTACAACAGGGATCCCTGGTTTTGTGCCAGGAGCCACCATTGCAACTTCATCAACACTCGCGCCTTTGCCAGGTGAGGTCACGGTTCCTGTTGGAGACGTGGGGCCTAATCAGCCAGGCAAATCAACCAGTTCAGAAATCACGGTTCCACCAGGCATTGATGTTCCATTGCGTGAGACAGGAGCCTTAGAAGGCAGAGGAATCTCACGTACCCCAATTGTTCGCTTTGTTGAAAATCAACCGAGATTCGGTGCGGTGCGTATTGGTTCTCCAATCATCTCTGCAGGTGGCGCAACATCTCTTGCGCCTCCTGACATTGTAATTGGATCTGTGAGTCGCATAGTGAACAGAACAGGAACGCTCGGACCCATTCTTGAAGTGACACTGGCGGCGAATTTGAAGAACTTGAACTTTGTTCGCATCTTGTTGTATCAACCAACTTCTGAACGTGTTGTCGAGCCATGATCCAGCGGGTGTTGTTGTTTGCAGAGAATCGTTATGCGCGTCTTGTTCTCGTTGGGCTGATGGTGTTGTCGTTGCAAACGACCGTGTTCAATGACATGCGCCCATTTGGAGTATGTCTGCAGGTCATGGTGTTGCTTGCAGCATCTGCCGGCCTTGCGCGCGGGTCAGATGTTGGTGCTATTGCCGGATTCATTATCGGGTTGTTGTATGACTTGGTTCTCACGACACCAATGGGTTTATGCGCCGCAGTGTTTGCAATCGTTGGTTATCTCGCAGGTGTTGGTCAGTCGTTGGTGTACGAACCTACGTGGTGGACTCGGATGCTGCTCGGCTCTTTAGCAAGCGCTATAGGCATGATCTTGCTGCCCATCGCTTCCACAGTTACTGGTGCTACGGGAATTCTGAACGTTCGTGTTTTGTTTGTGGCACTCATAGTTGGGTTGTTCAATGCAGTGCTGAGTATTCCCGCTGAGAGATTGTGTCGATGGGCGCTGACTGAACCGGCGGCTGTTCGCTGATGCCACGCGAAAGCAGAATGTCGCGCTTGGCAATTCTCGCGACCGTCGCAATGTTGCTTGGGTCATTGCTCACTGTTCGGTTGTGGTTCTTGCAAGCCGTTGATGCGCCAGGTCTAGAACAGCGAGTACAAGAAGTACGAACACGAACTGTGAAATTGACATCAGAACGCGGACGAATTTTTGATGTTAAGGGCCGAATCATGGCTGACAATGAACGACTGCTCACCATCACGCTTGATAGAGCGGTCATTGCTGGGCCGTTAGCGCGCCAGCAAATGTGGAATCGCCTGTCCGGTGCCCTCAACATGTCCGTGCAGGAATTGGAAGATCGATATGTGTCGAAGAGATACAACCAGTTGCAACCCGTGCCATTGAAAGAAGATGTTTCCGAAGACCTAGCAATCTTCCTGCGGGAACGGTCCGAAGATTATCCGGGCATCGACATCGTGGAGAATTGGCGACGCGAGTATCCCTACGCACCGATGGCAAGTCATGTGCTTGGGTTCCTCGGGGCAATACGTAAAAGCGAAACTACGTATTACAAGAATCTCGGGTATGACCCAGACGCACGTGTTGGGCAGTTTGGTGTCGAGCAAACATACGAGTCGGTGTTACGAGGTAAATCGGGATATGTGAAATACGAGGTGGATTCTCGCGGTCGAATACTTCGGTTGATTGAACGCAAAGAACCGATTCCAGGCAATGACTTGCAGTTGTCAATCAACTTGGATATTCAACAATTTACAGAGCAAGCACTTCAGAATGAGTTGTTAGTGCGGCGCCGCACTGAAGCACCAACAGTGTTGTCGTTCGGACAACCAGACCCTGCGTACCCCGAAATCACGTATTACAAAGCCCCCGCTGGTTCAAGTGTTGTTCTGAATCATGAAACCGGCGAAGTTGTAGCAATGGCTAGTTATCCGAATTTCGATAACCGGTGGTTTAACGCGGGAATATCTTCGGACAAGTTTGCAGAATTGTTCCCGACAACAAAAGATCCAGACCAGTCAATCCTTGTTAATCGCGCAATTTCGGGGCGTTACAACTTGGGCTCAGCTTTTAAACCTTTCGTAGCTTTTGCTGCGCTAAATAGCGGCCAATTAGCCGGTGGAACCAAATACACCCTGAAGGATGAAGGAACGTACAAACTGGAGAGCATTCCTAAAGAACGGTGCCAACTGAATGTGAAATGTATTTTCAAGAATGCTGTCTGTGGTAACGGTGCGCCATGTAAATATGGGCGCATCAATGTGGTTTCTGCACTTGCTATCTCGTCCGATGTGTTCTTCTATAAAATTGGTGAACAAATATTCACTCAACGCGGAAATCGACCTGTGCTAGAAGAGCAAGTTCGTTTGTTCGGATTTGGTTCTCCGACAGAAATAGATCTGCCATATGAATTTATCGGGACCATTCCGAGCAAGGCATTGAAACAACGTCTGGCAGCAAGTGGTGCTATTGCGAAAGATGAGGGTAAGGGTTTCTACGTTGGTGACAATGTGCAATTTGCAATTGGCCAAGGCCTCTTGTCTGCCACTCCTTTGCAATTGGCGGTTGCATATGGCACTTTGGCAAACGGTGGGAAGGTCATGCGACCTCGCGTTGTGCATGCCATATGGGCCCCCGGTACTCCGAATGGTAAATCGGGCAGTGTAAATCTTGCTAGGGGCACTGTGTTACAAAGTTTTGCTGAACCACAAGTAGTACGCGACATTGGTGCTCGACCTGAAGTTCTAGACCCAATCGTCCGCGGGTTAACGAGAGTGGTGGAAGGTCCTGGTGTTCAATCAGACATTTATCACTCCACCACTGGGGAGAAACTTTTCCGTTCATACCCCAGCAGATCATTGCCGATAGCGGGCAAGACTGGCACCGCACAGGGCGCGGGCAATCTTCCATGGAATGACTCATCGGTGTTCGGTGCTTTCAGTAAAGACCCAAGGCAGCCGTACTCCATCGTTGCGTACTTGGAAAAGAGCGGATACGGGTCGCGAGCAGCTGCGCCGGTCGTGAAGTGTGTGTTCACCGCGCTCGCGCGGAAAACAACAGTAGCTAAAGCTGTTCCTGCAGATCCATTAGACACCGCAAGTTTTGCAGTGGCCTCGCCACAATTGCTGCCGAACCCACTGTGTTTGGTTGGCATCGGATCCTCGGTGCGTGACTAATGAGTAGAACAATGTTTGCACGTCGTCCTGACTCTGGTTTAGGAAACATCAAGAGGGGTTTTGCGGCGCCAACTCGAAATATCGATTGGATTCTCATGTCCGCTGTTGGTGCCTTGACCATCATCGGATCTTTCATTATTTATTCAGCGACTCGAATGAAGTTAATGAATCGCGGAGTTGATCCATATCAAGTTGTCCAACGACAAATTGTATTTGTGATGATTGCCATCGTGGCGATGGTGGTCATCATGTGGATTGACTATGTGCAGTTGCGTGGTAACGCAGAGATGTTTTATGCCATCACCATGCTTTTATTGATTCTGGTATTCGTTGCAGGCACGGTGAAGGGTGGCGCCCGACTTTCGTTTGTCGTTGGACCTATCGCTATTCAGCCCTCAGAATTAGCAAAGGCAACATCTCTATTATTTCTGTGTGGTTTTTTGTCTGAAGAAGATGGGGAAGATCTCGCATACGAGCGTTTCATACAAGCTCTCTTCATTATTGGTATTCCAGTATTTCTGGTAGGTATCGAACCAGACCTCGGTTCAGCCTCGGTCTTGGTGGCAGCGGCGATGGGTGTATTGCTTGTGGCCGGTGCGCGCATGCGGTACATCTTGTTGATTACTTCGATTGCAGTCATCTCTGTCGTGGGCGGAGTGTTTTCTGGATTGGTCAAGGACTATCAATTACGCCGAATAACCGGATTTCTGAACCAGAACTCGGATTCAGCCAGTTTGCAACAACTGATTCTTCAGGTGCGTTTTGCCAAGCGCGCGGTCTCCACCGGCGGCTTCTTTGGCAAGGGGTACCTGTCAGGGCCATTGACCAACGGCTCCTTCATCCCGGTCCAATCAACCGACTTCATCTTTTCTGCCATTGGGGAACAGTTCGGGATGTTGGGTGGGGGCATAGTACTTGGGTTATTTGGTGTAGTTCTGTGGCGCATTTATCGGACCGCCCAACTCTGCCAAGACCGGCTCGGCACTTTGCTGTGCGCAGGGGTCTTCACCATGATTTTGTGGCAAGGATTCCAGAACCTCGGTATGACAATGGGTATTACCCCCGTTTCGGGGGTGCCGTTGCCGTTTGTGTCGTACGGCGGTTCTCACACGGTGGCCTTTGCCATGATGATTGGCATGGTTCAGAGCGTCCATATGCGGCGCTTCAGGTAACTCGGGGGGCTATCCTGTTACTTGGCCGAGGATCGGTTGCGCCGCTAATGGCAGCAGCCAGATCCGCATGGCGCGCTTGTTTGCGCGACGTGGGAAGGGAATTTCATGGACACGAACGGTTCTGCCGATAAATCGACAGACGACTACACAGAGCAGCGAAGCACGCAAGGCGAGGGCCAATCAGGTCCAAAGAAACGCCGTCGGGGTTCTCGTGGCGGAAAAAATCGCTCAAAGTCACCAGATGGTGCTGCCGGCAGCGAATCTGAACCAAAGGGTCCGGGCGCGCGCCCAGCAGGCCAGATTGCTGACCCGAATCGCAAACCTCAAATTGGTGACACACGTCCTTCTGCAGCGCAAGCGCCTGCTGCCAGTTCCAATGGCGATTCATCTGGCAATAAAAAGCGTCGTCGTGGCGGTCGTGGAAAATCACGGTCCGGTGGCGGACCCGTGTTGCGCGGACCAGAGGTAGACGCAGAAATCATCGAACGTCGCAAAGGACGAGAGCGCAATGGTCGTCCCGTCGGTCGATACCAAATGTGCGTGCAAGTTCGCGATGGAGTCACCCAGGTAGCGGTCATGGAAGGCCGCAGCCTGATGGAGCACTATGTCAGTCGTCCTGCCGATGACGTTGGCCAAATTCACGGAAACATTTATCATGGTCGTGTACAAAACGTGCTGCCGGGTATGGAAGCAGCTTTTGTTGATATCTCAACGCCAAAGAATGCTGTTCTGTATCGCGGCGACGTTCAATACGACCCAGAAGATGTTGAAACAAAGGACACCGCTCGCATCGAGCACATCTTGCGTTCGCGTCAAATGATTTTGTGCCAAGTAACCAAGAACCCCATTGGGGCAAAAGGCGCACGTCTCACTCAGGAAGTGTCGCTGCCTGGTCGCTTCGTGGTGCTGATTCCTAATTCGAAGACGTACGGCATTTCAAAGCGTCTTGCTGATACAGAACGTCGTCGTCTGCGCCACATTCTTGATCGCGTGAAGCCTGCCCATCACGGCGTCATTGTGCGCACAGCCGCAGAACATGCAACCGAACATGAACTCACTGCCGACATGACTCGTTTGTTGGAAGAGTGGACCAAGATTGAAGAGGCCGCTGCTAAATCAACCGGCCCGGAATTGTTGTATCGCGAACCAGAACTTGCAGTCCGAACAATTCGCGAAGAGTTCAATGCCGAATATCGCAGTGTTCTCATTGATGATTGGGCACTGTACGAAGAAGTGCACGGATACGTGTCTGCCTTTAACCCCGAACTTGCTGACCGAATTGAATTTTTCGATCGCGAAGTCGAACCCATCTCTTTGTTTGAAACGCAACATATTCACGAGCAACTGCACAAGGCCTTAGATCGCAAGGTGTGGTTGCCATCTGGTGGTTCACTCATCATTGAACACACTGAAGCCCTCACGGTCATTGACGTGAACACCGGCAAAAACGTCGGTACTTCAAACCTTGAACAAACGGTATTCCAAAACAACTTGGAAGCTGCCGAAGAAGTGGCTCGTCAGTTACGTCTGCGCGACATCGGTGGAATCATTGTTATTGACTTCATCGACATGGAGATTAAAGACAACCGTCGCAAGGTCATCGATTCGTTCCGTCAGGCTCTCAGTCGAGACAAGACCCGCACCCAGGTGTTTGACATTTCAGAGCTTGGCCTCGTCGAAATGACTCGTAAACGAATCGGGGAGGGCCTGTCAACGGCCTTTGCCATCGAGTGCCCAGAATGTACTGGCCTCGGCTTCAAGGTCGATTTCGGCCTCCTCGACTAAGAAATTTCTCGAATCCCGCTAAAACATTGGTTCGGCGATTGTCGTAACCCCAACCCGCAGATAGGTTTAATCCCGCTATGTACGCAGTAATCGCCTCAGGTGGCAAACAAGAAAAAGTCTCTCAGGGCCAAAAGGTCCAGCTTGAGCTCTTGCATGTCGAAGACGGTACCGAGGTCTCCCTCATACCCGTTCTCCTCGTTGACGGCACCACGGTGCTCTCGACTCCCGACCAGTTGAAGGGCGCATCTGTCAAAGGACGCGTCATCGGTACCGAAAAGGGAGTGAAGATCAACGGCTTCACATACAAAAAGCGCACCAACCAGCGTCGTCGCTTCGGTCACCGCCAGCAATATTCTCTTGTTGAAATCACATCCATCGCGAAAGGCTGATCAACCATGTCAAAGACTAAAGGCGGCGGTTCTACACGTAACGGCCGCGACTCAAATGCACAACGACTTGGCGTAAAGGTGTTCGACGGAACACTCATTACAGCAGGCACAATTCTTATTCGTCAACGCGGCACTCGTACCCATCCAGGTAAGAACGTCGGCATTGGTAAAGATGACACATTATTCGCAATGGTGAACGGAAACGTAAAGTTCGGCGAGCGTAAAGGCCGCAAAATTGTTGACGTTCTTCCTATTGAGCCTGCTGCTGAATAACTAAGAACTACATATTTTTCAAAAGGCACACCTTTGGGTGTGCTTTTTGCGTTTCTGGAACTTAGTTGTCTGACAACAGGGTGTCGATGCCTTGTGGCAGTTTGTCAGCTGGGTAATCAAGAAGGGTGACGGCTTGGCGACATGCAAAGCGGTCTGTCATGCCGCCGACATACGTGACTGCTTCGGTAATTGCAACGGCTGAACGAGGATCAAATGCGGTCTCCTGCCACGCTGGAAGCAACATTGGTGTCTCGATGTAGTGGTCGATGAGTGAACGCAGCATGCTGATAACACTGTTGGCCTGTGCTTTTGATTCAGGTCGATCATAAATTCGTTCGTAATTGAATTGCCGAAACAGCGACAACGCTTCAGCAATTTCAGGAACCATGCCAATGCGACCTGTGTGCGCTGTTGCATTGATCATGCCGGTAATGAAAGCGCCGAGTTGTTCGCGCCGGGTGCTACCGCAACGTTCACGAACAAGTCGTGGTAATTGATCGGGGGTAACAATGCCTGCGTCTACTGCGTCTTCAAAGTCGTGGCACACATAGGCAATGCGATCAGCCCAACTGACGACTTCGCCCTCTGCAGTTTGTGGCGCGGGTCGTGACCAACTGTGATTGCGAATTCCGTCGAGAGTTTCGATACATAAGTTGAGAGGAACCAATACTTTGTCTGCACCCCACACCGCGTGGTCGTAGCCGCCATCTATGTAGGGAGACAATGCATCTTCACTGGCGTGACCACCGGGACCGTGGCCGCAGTCATGACCAAGTGCCATGGCTTCAGTGAGCGCGACATTGAGCCGCAAAACACGGGCAATAGAAACTGCTACTTGTGCTACTTCAAGTGCATGAGTAAGTCGTGTGCGTTGATGGTCGTCAGGAAAAACAAAGACTTGAGTTTTTCCGGCAAGTCGGCGAAAGGAAGATGCATGCAAGATGCGGTCGCGGTCGCGTTCGAAGCATGTGCGATACGGATCTGCATCTTCAGCAATTGCTCTGTGGCCAGGACCAACTGCATGAGTAGCAAGTGGGGCAAGAGTGCCCGAGAGAGCTGCTTCTCGAGTTGACCGATCAGCAATGTCAGTGGTTCCGATACCAGCCCAGGAGTCCGCGTGCGCCACGGTGATGCCCAAAGCGGCATCAAAGCCAGACATAGTGGAGACCCACGTCACGCCTCGGTCTGTTGTTGATTCTTTTTCCACGTCTCCACGATAGGTGAGTGGTGTGTCGCCGAGATGAACAACAATGCGCCAGTAGCCTTGAGACAGTCTTATGAGTGTTTTTGTCGACGAAGCCCAACTGAATGTCAAAGGTGGCCAGGGCGGAGCTGGCTGTGTGGCGTTCCGTCGCGAAGGGCCTGAAGCAATGGGTGGTCCAAACGGCGGCGACGGCGGCAAGGGCGGCGATATCTGGCTAGTGGCCGACCGCAACGTTGCATCGTTATTGGCGTTTCGTGATCACCCGCACCGTCGCGCAAAAGACGGTGTCCACGGTAAGGGGAAGGACCTGCATGGTCGACGCGGTGAGGATTTGGTCATTGCAGTACCCGAGGGGACTGTTGCGCGAGATATGTATACCGGTGAAGTCTTGGCAGACCTAGTGAATCACGGTGACAGGTGGATGGCATCACCTGGTGGTCGCGGCGGAAGAGGAAATGCAAAGTTCTTTAATAACAGACGTCGTGAGCCAACGTTTGCTGAACAGGGTGAAGAAGCAACAGAGCGTTGGTTGAAGCTTGAACTGAAGTTGATGGCAGACGTTGCGTTGGTCGGATTCCCGAATGCGGGCAAGAGCACATTTATCAGCACTGTGTCAGCTGCGAAACCAAAGATCGCTAACTATCCGTTCACGACGCTTGAACCACATCTTGGTGTTGTGCGCATTGATGACACAACAGAATTCATTATGGCTGACATTCCCGGCTTGATTGAGGGTGCAAGTGAAGGCCGCGGATTAGGTCATCAATTCCTTCGACATATTGAGCGTGCGCGCGTCTTGTGTTATCTCATTGATCTTGTCGCACTTGACGGCATATCTCCCGATGAGCAATTGCGAATCTTGCAGCACGAAGTCGGGAATTATCGTCCTGACCTTCTCGAACGACCTTTCATCATTGTGGGAACAAAGACCGACAGTATTGACGCCGACACTCTTGCCGCGTGGCCACATCCGTCCATGTCTGCAATCACCATGACAAATGTTCGGTCCATCATTGGTTCTCTCGCACAACAAGTGAAATACGCGCGTGAAGCTGAGCCCACTGTGGAAGCCACCATCATCATGCGTCCTGATACGGAACACGCATGGGTGGAACAAATGGGGGACAACGAGTTCCGCATTCATGGTCGCAACGCAGAGCGGGTTGTGGCACTGAATGACGTGACCACTCCAGTTGCCTTGAACTATATTGACGAAAAATTTGCCAAGCTCGGAATCCCCAAATTGCTGTCAAAAGCAGGGGTTCGAGAGGGTGACGTCGTTTGGGTTGCACAATTCAGTTTCGAATTCGTGCCAGAAGTGTGATGCTGTAGCGATGCGCGTCGTCGTCAAAGTCGGAACTTCCTCTCTCACAAACGCAGAGGGCCACATCAAGACTGAAGTAATTCAGCTGGTGTCACAGCAATTGGCTGCAGCGCGTGCACAGGGCCATGAGGTCTTGTTGGTGACATCAGGTGCAGTTGCGTCAGGAGTAGCCGGACTTGGTTTAGCGGAACGTCCGAACGATGTTCTTTCTCTCCAGGCCCTATCTGCGGTTGGTCAACCACAGTTGATGGCTGCATACAACAACGCGCTGAAGCAGTTCTCGCTTGTTGGTGCACAAGTGCTCCTGGTGCCCCACGACTTTGTTGATCGTCAACAGTATTTGCACGCACGTGACACGATTGGTCGACTTTTGGAGTTGGGTTGTATCCCCATCATCAACGGAAATGATGCGATCGCAAATAATGAAATGCGGTACGGCGATCATGATCATCTCGCCGGGCGTGAGCAGTTCGTACAACACATCGTTGGTTTCGGCGTCAATCATCATGGTGCCGACCGGCATTTTCAGCACGATATCGTCACCGGCCGCGCCAAACATGTCCGAGCCCATTCCGTGCTCGCCGCGCTTGGCTTCGTGGCGGCGCGAAAACCGGAAATCGACCAGCGTGTTCAAACTGGCATCGGCCACGGCATACAC
>JBAXUC010000030.1:0-14557 GCA_037129855.1 Actinomycetota bacterium
CATCCTTACTGAGGCTTCGAAGATAGTGACGGACAGAGATTCATACAGCGCCGCGCTGTATGACTGGATTGAGCACGGTTCCGACAGCAAATTTGCGTTGTCTCCAGACGAGGTCATCGCACGATCAGGCAACCGGGATACGACAACCGCTGAAGCTTCTGCACATTTTTCTCTGGCCCAACACTTATGGAATGCCGGACACCGAGATGCTGCGATCAAACATTTCCGTGAGACTCATCGCCTGCAACCAGATAATTTTTCTTACAAACGACAAGCATGGTCGTTGATGGCGCCACCCGAAGCAGGTCCGTTTGCACGATTCATCCAAGGCCCGATGGAAGGCCAGGAATCTGAATGGCCGTTCGAAAGCGACTGGGTCACTGATGTACGCGCAATGGGTGCTGAGAATTACTACCCCTTGTTCAAGGAATAGTTAGACGCAGATCTAACCGCGGCCAGCTACGCCAGCACCAACAGTCAACGTTTCAACATCGTGCACCAGACGAGGCATGAGATGCGTGCGAAGAATCTGTAACGCAACATCTGCTTTGGTCTCACCAGCACGCTGCAGAACATCAAGGTCCGTCATGTTGTTTTGCAATGCGTAACCAAGTTCACGATGTGATTCACGAATAGGAATCTGATCTGCCGGGACCACCACATCAGCCAGGGTGCCAAGCGATTTGGCCCGACCCCGAATTCGATCTGCTTCTGCACCTGTTACGCCATCAAGAGCTGCGGACATGTCCCTAAGCACTTGTGTCATCTGATTATGTTCAATGGCAATGTATGTGTCGAACACAGGGAGAATCTGACGAATCTCTTGAATGATGGATTGCATCATCAAGCCGGTCGACTGTGCCTTTGGACTACTAATAAACGGAATGATCTCATTTTCAAGCGCAATCAAGAGCCCCTCGAGAAGATCATCCACCATTGGTTTTGTCATCATGCTGATACCCCCATGTACCCCATCGCCTGTGCCATTGCTGGCAAGACAGCCATACTTGTTTGTGCGACGTATAGCGGTAAAAGAAGCGTGAACTCTTTGTTGACACGACGCGATACAAACTGTTGAACAGGTACTGCAATTTCCATTGTTCCGAACAACATGAAGTATCCAAGCTCTTCTGGCGTGATGTCATTGCCTGTCAACTTGTTGTAGTACGCGAGGAAGCCGCCTTCCTTCTTTGGGTAATCCATGACGTGTGTATTGCTATACACATCCATCAGGACCATCCAACCGAGATCTTCACGAGGGTCGCCAACACGACTAGCTTCCCAGTCAATCAGTGCCGACACCTGACCGTTTTCGTACAAGAAATTGGCTGGGTTGAAGTCACCATGAACGATTGACAGTGGCATTGCACGAGGCTTATTGCGGCGCAATGTATACACAGCATCAAGAAGAGTCATCATGACTGGGTCATAGTTCAGTGATTTGTACGAGGATTCAAAGAACTCAATAGTGGAATCCATGAAAATATCCCACGACTCAATTTTGATTCCGCGACCGAATGGATCAGTGAGCGCTCCGTCAGGGTCAATTTTATTTATAGGACATTTGTGCAGTTCAACAAGAACTTCGCATAGATGCCTAATAACGCTTTCTGTTTGGTCTTCATCAGCACCGCCGTTAAACAAAGCTGAGGTTTGTCCGCTTCCCGTTGCTCGTTCGATAATCATTGCAGGCTGCCCAAAATGTTTTGGATCCATTTCATAGCCATAACTTTGGCTAACAGGAATAGTTGTGCGCAGACGTAGAGACTCGATGAGATTGTGCTCAACAGATCTATCAGTGTGAAGAATTGCTTCCACATCTGGTGGGTCTTTACGCAAAATCAGAGGCATTGTTTCCTCTTTGTTACCCCTAGTTATTCGGGCATCGCACTTGAACGTTTCTCGCGAGAAACCCCCAGCGATTTGCTGGAATTCTTCCACAACAATGCTTGTGGCATCAGGTAATACGCGTTCTAAGAACGCCACTATCGATTGCTCCATCAGTCCCCCCGGTAGATTAAACTTTTTCCCATTGTAGACGATATGAACGGCAGACAAAATCGAGATGACCTCCTGGGGTGCACGGTAGACACCTAGGTCTCCTAGGCAGTTAGTCTTGCGCTATGACTACACCACGCGAGGTCTGGCAGAAGGCATTTTCTGAATCTTCCGTGCGACCTGGCGCGTACGAAACTATGTCGGGCATTCCCGTGCAACCCGTGTACGGCCCTGACGATGGTGAATTTCCTGGCGTCTACCCGTACACACGTGGACCATATGCCTCTATGTATCGGTCCAAAATGTGGACCATGCGCATGTTTGCCGGTTTCGGAACAGCAGACGACACCAATAAGCGATTCAAAGACATCATCAACTCTGGCGGCGATGGATTGTCAACAGCATTCGACATGCCAACACTGTTAGGTCTCGACAGTGACGACACCATGTCGCTTGGCGAAGTGGGCCGCTGCGGTGTTGCCATTGACACCGTGGAAGACATGGATGATCTATATCGCGATATTGACTTGGGCAAAATTACAACTTCAATGACTATCAACTCACCTGCTGCGGTTTTGTTTTCGATGTTCATCGCACAAGCTGAACGCAATGGCACTCCCCGTGCACGACTTGGCGGCACGTTGCAGAACGACATCTTGAAGGAATACCAAGCGCAAAAAGAATTCGTCTTCCCACCACGCCAGGGAATGCGGCTTGTACGTGACACCATTGCATTTACTGCCGCCGAAATGCCGAAATGGCATTCAGTGTCTATCTCTGGGTACCACATTCGTGAAGCTGGCTCCACTGCAGCAGAAGAATTGGCATTTACATTGGCAAATGGTTTTGCGTATGTAGAACTCGCCGCACAAACCGGATTATCAGTTGACGCATTCGCACCTCGTTTGTCGTTCTTCTTCAACGCACACATTGACTTCTTCGAAGAGATTGCAAAGTACCGCGCTGCTCGTCGTATTTGGGCACGATGGTTAAAGGAACGCTATGGCGCCACTAGCGAACGTTCTTTGCAGCTTCGCTTTCATACTCAAACTGCTGGCGTTTCACTTACAGCACAACAACCAGAAGTAAACATTGTTCGCACTGCTATTGAGGCGCTTGCCGGTGTCCTTGGAGGCACACAGTCATTGCATACCAACTCAATGGATGAAGCAATGGCCCTGCCAACTGAACGAGCAGCCCGTATTGCATTGCGCACGCAACAAGTCATTGCCAACGAAACAAATGTGACAGCAGTTGCTGACCCACTTGGCGGCTCGTGGTATGTGGAAGAACTCACCAATGAAATGGAACGCAGGGCTGAAGAGATATTTGCTGACATCGAAGCATTTGGTCAGGGTTCCATGCTCGATGGTTGCATCAATGGCATTGAAGAGAACTGGTTCCAGAGCCGTATCGCTGATTCTGCCTATGATCTTGAGCGCAAGTTCAACTCTGGCGAGCGAATCATTGTTGGCGTCAGCCACTTCTTAGAAGGTAACGACGAAGACGAGATTGACCTGTTGCGCATCACTAATGAAGACGAACAGAAGCAACGTCGCCGCCTTGAAGCCGTGCGCTCATCACGTAACTCTGCCGCTGTGGCTGAATCTCTTGCTGTTCTTGAAACTAAAGCGGCAGACCCTGAAATCAATCTCATGCCAGCTCTTATCAATGCGTCAAACGCGCAAGCTACGGTCGGCGAAATGATGAAGTCAATGGGCACAGTGTTTGGTCGCCATATCGAAGTGCCGACAATCTGATGACTCTTCGCGTGCTTGTTGCAAAGATCGGACTTGACGGTCACGACCGCGGAATCAAAATTGTTGCGCGTCTCTTGCGAGATGCAGGTATGGAAGTTATCTACACCGGACTCTTTCAAACGCCTGACACAGTGGCATCGGCTGCAATCGACGAAGACGTTGATGTCATCGGATTATCAATGTTGTCAGGCGCACATATGACTCTCGCGCCGTTAGTTGTTGAAGCGTTGCGATCACGCGGGGCTTCAATTCCGGTGGTCGTGGGCGGCATTGTGCCGAAACAAGACATACCGCTGTTGAAGGCTGCAGGTATTTCTGAGGTGTTAGGTCCTGGCGCACCAGGAACTGCAGTTGTCGACACTATTCGTGCCGCAGCAAACGCGTCCTAAATTACTGGCGATTCATTTCTGCTTGTGCTTCTGCTGCTGCAGTATCAACACGACGAGGACCTGATTCAATAATGATTTCGTGTAGTTCGCCTGTGTAGGCATACGGGGCGCTGTAGCGAGTTGACACAGGTGAACCATGATCAAATCCAACGCTCGGTCCCACTGATGAAATCGTGCGCATGAACAACGACACTTCAGCAGAACCACCTGAGACTCCGTCAATCGTGACTTCCAAATAGCCAGACATTCCGTCACCACGGCGAAGGACCGCACGAAGTTCATGATCACCTTCTGGCACGAGTCCGGCCGATTCGATAATGGTGTGATCACCGAATGCGTTGTAGTCAAGAAGGAGACGTCCATTCTGAACGAACAACGACACACCAGAGTTCTGTGTTCCTGATGCATACAGAACACCTTCGTCACCTTTTTTGTAAGTGACTTTGGCAACGATATCGACATTGCGTCCACCGACTCCACCCGATGCTTGCGGTGGCATCGGCGACATTGGTGGGCGGTAGACGTAACGACGATCTTCTGGGTGTGGAGAGTTCTTGCGGAAACGCGCACCGAACAATTCAAGACCACGATCATCAAGTGGCAAGACGCCATGAATTTCTGCTTGCTCCCACCAGTGAGCAATCATCTCGTGAAGCTTTGCTGGTTCGCTCTCGGCTAGGTCGTTGCACTCTGAACGGTCAATCGACAGATGGTACAGCTCCCATTTTTCATCGCTGTATGGCTTACCGGTCTGATGCTTTAACACGGCTTTCCATTCACCAGCAACAATTGCCAAACTGCCCATATTTTCAAAATGCTGCACTGTGTTTGTGGCAGGTGCCTTCGGATCTTTGAGGAATGACTTAAAGGAATGGCCGGTGACGGGCATTTGCTCAAGACCTTTGCGAACCTTTGGAGGCGTGACACCAATGATGTCGTACATCGTTGGCACAATGTCAGCAACAAACACGAACTGGTCGCGCTTTGTTCCTCTTTGTTCTTTCGGTATGCCGTTCGGCCAATGCATAACCATCGGTACGTGTACGCCACCTTCGTGTGTGTTCTGCTTGTACCAGCGGTACGGGGTGTTACCCACTTGCGCCCAACCCCATGGATAGTTGTTGTGGCTGTTTGGTCCCCCAATGTCATCAATGCTCTTGATGGCTTGATCGGGAGTTTCGAAGATGCCGTTGAAGAACTTCATTTCGTGCATAACGCCATACGGCCCACCCTCTTGTGACGCGCCGTTGTCAGCATGAATGACAAGAACTGTGTTGTCGAGTTGACCAAGCTTGCGCAAGCCTTCAACAAGGCGACCAATTTGGTCATCAGTGTGATCAAGAAATGCTGCGAATGCTTCTTGCAAACGGGCTGCAAGGCGTTGTTCATTGTCTGACAATTTATCCCATGGCTGTACGCCGGGGTTACGAGGCGACAACACCGTGTCTGCAGGAATGACTCCGGTAGCAATTTGCTTCTTGAACCAACGCTCGCGAACAATGTCCCAACCTTCGTCATACTTGCCGCGATACTTCGCCATGTATGACGCAGGCGCCTGGTGAGGTGCATGTGTTGCGCCAAATGCGATGTAACCAAGGAACGGACGATCTGGACGAACACCTTTGTAATCAGAAATAATGTGTAACGCTTGATCAATAAGATCTTCCGACACGTGGTAGCCCTCTTCTGCAGTGCGCGGTGCATCAATGGGGTGATTGTCTGCAACTAGTTCAGGGTGAAACTGATCTGTCTCGCCATCCATGAATCCGTAGAAGCGGTTAAAGCCTCGCGCAAGTGGCCACTGATCAAATGGCCCAGCAGCAGAGCATTGTTCCATTGGCGCAAGATGCCATTTGCCAACAGCGAATGTTCCGTAGCCTTCATCGCCTAAAACTTCAGCAACAGTTGCTGCATGATTTGAGATGTGCCCGAGTTGGTTGGGAAAGCCGGTGATGAAGTTCGACACGGTCCGCATACCGACTGCATGGTTCGAACGACCACTGATAAGAGCTGCACGCGTTGGTGAGCACAATGGCGTTACGTGAAAGTTGGTGAACTGCAAACCATTTGCTGCGAGTCCGTCGATGTTCGGCGTGTCAATGTCAGATCCGAAGCAACCCATTTGTGCAAAGCCGGTGTCGTCGAGAAGTACAAGGATGACGTTTGGAGCATCGGGGCCAGGGTGAGCTGGAGTCGCGAACCACGGCTCTGACTCAGCCAAGGTGCGTCCGATTTTTCCTTCAAATCCGTAGTTCTCAGCCATGGTCTCTCCTAATTGCTAACGAGACACCATCTTTGCTGGCGTCTGACCCAACATGGGGTATCGAGTCAGAATAGATGCTGTTCCTGTGGGATTATCAATGGGGCCCTCGCAACCCATAAGTTCATTACGAAACAGGAGAACCCATGCACCTAGAGATCGACAGATCCAACCTTCGTAATCACCGCATCGTCGCCACCGCGGCGCCCACCAGTGCGCCTGAAGGGTCGGTAGTCCTGAAGCTTGAGCGGTTCGCGCTAACTGCGAACAACATCAGTTATGTGATGTCGGGTGACGCCCTTGACTATTGGGGCTTCTTTCCGACAGAAGATGGTTGGGGCCGCTTGCCAACCATGGGCTTTGGTGTCGTCACCGCATCTGCCGTCGATGGTGTTGCCGTTGGTGAACGGTTCTTCGGTTTCTACCCTGCTGGCGATCACCATGTTGTCAAGGCAGAAGCAATCAGTTCTGGTTTTGTAGATGTGTCTGCTCACCGCGAGTCTCACGCCATGGCATATCGAGGTTTTGACAAAGTGTCATCCACAGAGAACGAAAAGGACAATGCAACTCTTGTATTGCGCGGCCTCTTTGTTACCTCATTCTTGGCAGAAGATTTCCTGCGCGAGTCAGATTTCTTCGGTGCAACTCAGGTACTTGTCACCAGTGCCTCAAGCAAGACTTCGATCGCGCTTGCTCATTGCCTACGAGAGAACTCCAAAACAAAAGTTATCGCACTCACGTCAGCTGCCAATGTCGACTTCACGTACGGGGTAGACCTGTATCACCAAGTCATTACATATGACGACATTGAAACTCTTGACCCGTCTGTTCCCACCGTCATTGTTGACATGGCAGGAAATGCCAGTGTGATCTCGCGCGTGCACAACCATTTCAACGATGCATTGAAGTATTCCTGCCGTATCGGTGGCACACACTGGGATCAGTCAGGTTCGACAAAGGGAATCCCTGGACCACGCCCCGAATTCTTCTTTGCGCCAACTCAAATGGCAAAGCGCGGTAAGGAATGGGGACGCGGTGTATTCAATGAACGCATCGCAACTGCCTTGTCTTTATTTCTTGACGATTCCACACGCTGGCTCACCATTCAACATTCACATGGCGCAGAGTCACTATCCGATGTCTATATGCAGTTAGTGGAAGGGCGTGTGCGCCCCGAAGCCGGACACATACTTTCTCTCTAAATCACTACCAAAAGGAATAACACCATGTCACCCAACAAACCTTCATATGGACAAGTTGACCGCGAATACGGAAAGCGCATGTTCACCATGCCTCCAGAAGAGGATGGCCCAGTATGGATGGTCAACTTCATGAAATACAAAGAAGAAGCCACCTATGCAGATGGAACCAAAGGTGTTTCTGGTCAGGAAGCAGACGACAAATACGCACCTATTGAAATTCTCACTGAATTAGGTGCAAATGTTCCGTTCTTTGGTGATGTTGTATTGCAACTTGCAGGTAATGACGTGAAATGGGACCGCGTTGGTGTTGTGAAATACCCAACACGTGCAGCGTTTCTTGGCATGCAGAATCGTAAAGATTTCCAGGACAAGCATGAGCACAAAGAAGCCGGCATGGAGTTCACATTCGTCATTGGTTGCCAACCAGTTGAAATGGGAAGTAAGTTCCGCGTGAACTCAGACGCGTGGGACAGCGTTGAACACAGCCCAACTGACGAAGACGGCCCCATCATGGTGGTGCATCTTTTGAAGTTCGTCGAAGGTGGCCGTCAGGGCAACATGGAGGAATACCAGTCGAAGGCTTTCTCCGTTGCCCAAAAGCATGGCGGCGGAGCTGCTGCGATATTTACTGTGGAAGGAACAATCATGGGCGATGGTCGCCAATGGGATGAGTGCCGCTTCATTGCGTATCCATCAATGCGTTCATTCATGGCTGTTGTACAAGATCCGGAGCGCCTAGAAGCTCAGGGCGAACATCGTGTTGCTGCAATCGCAGACACCTACACAGTTGTTGTTCGTCCACGTAATGACACGTTCACCACTCACGGACCAATCTAATGGAAGTAATGCGCACCCCCGATAGCTGTTTCGAGAACCTTCCCGATTACAACTTTGCACCGCATTACACAACCATTACAGCCACAGACGGCACAGCTCTTCGTTTTCATTTTGTAGATGAAGGCCCTCGTGATGCAGCACCCATTGTGTTGATGCACGGCAACCCATCGTGGTCGTACTTGCATCGCCACATAATTACTGGCCTTGTAGCACTCGGACACCGCGTTCTGTCACTAGACCTCATGGGTCTTGGCCGATCTGACAAACCAAATGAAGCCTCCTATTACACACTTGCTAGCCATGTTGATTGGGTAACAAAATGGTTTGAAGCAGAGAATCTTTCCAACATCACGCTGTACATGCAGGACTGGGGCGGCACTATCGGTTTGAACGTGCTGCCACACATCGCAGACAGGGTCGCACGCGTTATTGCATCGAACACCGGAGTACCAGTCGGTGAAGGAGCCAACAAAGCCATGCGTGATTGGCTGGAATATTCCAGTTCAGTTCCCGAGCTTCCTATTGGCAATTTGATCAATGGCGGGTCCACCCGCACGCTGAGTGCTGCAGAAATCGCTGCATACAACGCGCCGTACCCCGATGGCAGTTACCAAACCAGCCCCAAGATTTTCCCGAGCCTCATTCCTGTTCAGCCAGATAATCCTGGCGTTCCGCAGTGCAAAGAGACATGGAAATTTCTTGAAACATGGACAAAACCATTTCTCACAGCATTCGGTTCAGCAGATCCAATTGCGTTCAAACCTGGCGCTCACCTTTCGTTTCAAACACGAGTGCCCGGCGCTGCTGGGCTCACGCATCATGTGATTGAAGGAGCTAATCACTTCATTCAAGAAGATGCTCCATCAGAACTTGTCACCATTATTCATAACTTTGCACAGTAGGTAGTTATGTCAACTCCAGAATTCGTACGCAGTCCTGACAGCAGTTTTGCTGACCTCGCTGATTATCCGTTCGCACCGCACTATTTCGATATAGATGGCCTGCGTATGCACTACATCGATGAAGGCCCGCGTGATGCACCTGTCATTCTGATGATGCATGGCATGCCGTCGTGGTCGTACTTGTATCGCCACATCATTCCCGTGATGCTTTCCGCCGGATATCGCTGCGTTGCACCTGACCATATTGGATTTGGTAAGTCAGACAAAGTAGTCGACCCTGCGTGGTACAACATTGCTCGCCACACAGCTAACACTGCAGCGTTTATCAAGCACCTCGATCTCAATGACGTCACCGTCATGGTGCAAGATTGGGGTGGCCCTACTGGTCTCGCACAAGTTGCACACATGCCAGAGCGCTTCTCTCGTGTGTGCATTATGAATACATGGCTACACCACGCAGAGTACGAATACTCCGCCGGCATTCGTCAATGGATCGAGCAGAATTCCCTAGGCGGTATTTTCCGAGACAACGTTCCCGACAAGTTTTTGTGGGGCACTTTGATGGCAATGGCTACGGACAGAATCTCACCACGTGATTCACTGTTTGTCATTATTCAGGGGGGAACACCGAACTTCGAGGGCGATGCACTGGAAGTAAAGACTGCCTACGACGCACCGTTTGTTGGTTTGGGTGAGGCTGGCGTAAATGGCCCTCGTCGTTTCCCACTCAGCATTCCCCTACATGACCCCGTCTCAGGCGACGCTGTCAATCAGGAAAAGAACTTCGCAACTATCAACGCATTGAAGATTCCCATCCATTTCTTATGGGCAACAAACGACGACGTATTCACACTGGACTGGGGTAAGAAATGGCACTCACTGATTCCTCATTCAACATTTGAAGAGATTGCTGGCGCTCGTCACTTCTTGCAAGATACACACGGCCCTGAAATAGCGACGCGTTTACTTGCATACATGCAATAGCAATTACAAATCGCGACGAACAGTTAGCCGATTTACTGGATGACCCATGAGGTCGGTAAATGTTCGGTTTGGTTCAATCGCAATAATCTCACCCAAGACGCGAGCTAAAGCTCGCTCGCGTGAACCCAGGCTTGCATTTATTTCCCCAATCCATGAAATAACATCGTGCTCGCGGCACACGTGATCGATATGCCCAAGCAGGGCCAAAGCTACAGCCCCAGAACGCTCCCCTTCTTTGATATTCATGTGAACGTGCGCACCAACATCAATCGGTAATCTTTTCCGAGATTTCCACACAGTCAGGGAATCCAAGAATCTTAAACGGTAAAACTTTCGGCTACGCGCAGACAAGCGAAACGTCACTAATCGGCTGAATACTCGACGTGTCAGTTTCTTCGCAATCTTTGCGAGCCACTCGTCATATGCAACAGGATCCGCACAAACCAAGGCGTATCCAACAACTTCATCATCTCGAAGTGCTACGGCGCCTAAATGGGAAGCATTCGCCATGTACCAGGCCAAGCTTAATTCCTCGTATAAACCAACCTCATCAAGCCGGAAACCCAACGGCCGGCCCATTAGAAATGTTTCATGAAAGAGATGTCGAACCTCTGACTCGTATTGACCAAGAGGTTCCAGCCGAATGTGATGCTCAAGAATGATCGACATACTTAGAAATTCCGATACTTGATGTAAATAGTTCAACCATTCGTTCACCAGTGGCAGTCCAATTGAAATCGTTGGCTCGTAATTCACATTGAATACGTAGGTCTTCGCGTGATAGTTGGCGAAGTTGGTTGATGGCAGCAACAATCTTTTCTGGTTGTAGATCAACGACCAACCCACATGTACGATCAACAACTTCGCTTGAGGCACCAGCAGATGCCACAACGACTGGAGTGCCAGATGCAAGTGCCTCTAATGACACGAGGCCAAAGGTTTCAATGTGGCCGAGATTCAAAACCACATCAGCAAATGCAAGTAAATTTGCAAGCGCATCGCGATCATTGACATGACCCATGAAATGAATTGGTAAACCAATTGCTTGTCCTTGGAGTTCGTTCATCAAAGGACCGTCACCCAAGACAAGCATCTGGCAAATGTGATTTCGGCAAAGTATGCGAAGAGCTTCAATTGCGACATCTACGTTCTTTTCAGGAGATAGCCGAGCACAAACAGCAAGCGTGAATGGCGTTCCCCATTCAGGTGATTTACGACTACTAGAGAATTGGGAGCAATCAACACCAAGAGGGACAATACGTACTTTGTCTGACTCGTCATTGAACTCTGCAGCAGCGAAGCGAGACGCACAGACAATTGCATCTGCCGAACGACTGATAACCCGACGAAAATGATTCACAATAGGAATGAGGGGGAATCGCTTCCACCCCAAAGAATTGATGGCCAAATCCGTACGCTCATGAGAAATGACAACACATGCAATGCCGTTCTTCTTGCACCATTTCGGTACCCAGTACAGAGTCGACTTATCTGAAAGCTCCACGACATCAGGCTGAAGACTAAGGAGAATGTGTTTCAATTCTCGCCGACCAGCAATGACGCGATAGCCGCCGGTCATTGGGAGAACTGGGCCGCGAATCGTGAAGTCTTTTACCGCACTGGTGTCGTCTGAACATGAATCGATACCAGGACGAATAAGTACAACCTCGTGCCCGTGGGCAAGATATTGAGTCTGAAGTGCACCCAACGCAGTCCGCATTCCCCCCGAAGTCTCGTGAACAAAGTTTGCGACCTGGACAATTTTCATGTCAGTTGGTTCTTCTTTGAAATTGGTGATTTTGGTTTCGCAGAAGATGGGAATTCGTGGGTGCACAGTTCGTCATAGGTCATCGAAACATAACCCCGTGAAAGAAACTGAGTGATCAACTTCAAATTCGCCTCTCGTAGGCGAGGAGACATCAAGTCAGCCGGATGAATTGCAATCCGAAGTGGTTTGCCTTGGGATTCCACGTATTTTGCGATGCCATTAGTGACCGCTACACCCGGAAGGCTTAAGAGACTTCGCGGGCGTTGTGATGTAACCACCACAAACTTTTTAGCCCCAGTTTGGGCATTAATCAGATGCGTATGGTTGTTCGTGTATTGAAAACCTGTGTCACGAAGTGCATCAAGAGTTCCATCTGACATCATCCATGCTGGTGCAACGAAACCTTTTGTTTGAAACCCACATTTGGCCATGATGGACTTACCGTGTATCAGGCGTTTGAATGCTTCCTCATAGGGAAGTTCCCAAAATTCCTGGCAGCCTCTGCCCAACAACTGTCCGATTCGTGATCGTTTAGAAGTAGACGCAAAATTTTTGTCTCGTGTGTGCAGCAGGCCGTGTTGAACAATTTCATGTCCACGAGACTCAGCAGCATGTAGCCAATCAACAAATGCTGGAGACTGACTCAGTTCTTGGCCGTTCCAACGCCCAGGAATTACTAACAGCGACGCCCGTACTCCAAGAGTTTCCAACAACTCCAGCCAGCGGCGTGACAATTCAGCTGTTGCTGGAGCAACATCATGTAAAGAAACAACAATCTGGCTCATGCTGCGACTCCGCGATAGGCAAAACTGAGCCCGCCAATGACTGACCGATAGTGGCCTTCCAATTCATCCATCACGCCACACCATGGTCGCACTTCGACGGATGGTCGAGCATTGGCAGCCAGACGTTCCCTTTTCACTGGGTACTTAGCCAATTCTGTAACTGCACCAACTAGTGAATAGCGAGACGCCTCTGTCCAAAGGAACCCGTTGTGTCCATGTTGAACTAAATCAAGTGGACCACCAGACGCAGGTGCGACGACAGGGACTCCAGAAGCAAGTGCTTCTTGTACTGCTTGGCAGAACGTTTCATCTTGTCCTGTGTGTACGAAAACATCAAAAGATGCATACAACTTGCTGAGTTCTTCGCCGGATTTAAAGCCCATAAAAATTGCGCCTTTCAATTCTTTTTTTAACTTGGCTTTCATCGGCCCATCGCCCACGATGACCACCTTGACGTGTGGCATACGACAAAGACCCTTGAGGCGTTCAATCTGTTTTTCTCGAGCCAATCGGCCTACGAAACCGACAATCAATTGGCCATCTGGCGCAATAGATCTGCGCAACTCTTCATCACGAAATGAAGGATTGAACCGCTCTAGGTCAACACCACGCATCCATCTCACAACATTGTTCACACCGCGCTCACGCAAGTCCCAAACAGCTGCTGTAGATGGTGCCAGAGTTAAATCTGCGCGACGATGAATATTTGCGATGTAACGCCAGATCGAACGCCCAGCGATGCCCAAGTGATACCGAGAAGCAAAACCAGCAAGGTCGGTCTGATAGATCGCAACAGACGGAATTCCAAGTTCTTGTGCAGCGCTAAGGCTTGCTGCGCCCAGTACGGCGGGAGAACCCAGGTGCACAACATCGGGCTTAATTTCGCGCAGAACCTGGCGGACGAAGTCTCGTGAATGACCAATGCGTAATTCTGGATACCGAGGGAACCCGAAAGAGGGCACTCGAATGATTCGAGCCTTTCCGTATGCCGTAACACCCGGCGAAGGAGCAATCACCGTTACTTCATGACCTCGAGAAGTCATATGTTCAATCACACGAAGGATGGAGTTTGTTACACCATTAATGGCGGGGAGAAAGCTCTCTGCCACAATGGCAATTCTCATAGGCGCAAGAGAACCAAAATCCAAGTCTTGATCCCTTCGCATATTTAGTTCTGATACTTCATGCATGAGAGTTCCCCTCTAGTAAGTTTCCGCGCATTGGCAGAACTTTCTTGTCTCGTTGTTTGATAAGTCCTACTGCTGCAGCCACGCCGCCCATCACCATCAATTTGATGATGAGACGCGGTCCTGCTGAGTCGCCGCCCTTCGACAGATAGAAGGCAACGGCTGCTGTTGCGCAAGAAACCACGACACTTGATGCCCATGCGGACCACGGGAACACGTGACGCATGGAGACAGCAAACACATTTTTTAGTCGACTAAGAATCCATACCCATGCCACCAAGAAGGCGATAACAGACCCGATAGTCAATCCGACTAATCCGTGTATTTGAAGTCCGATATAGCCGAACACAAGATTGGAACCCAACAAGATGAGGCTTGAGTACACAATTTCTACGCTTCGACCAGCGGCCCGCAACACGGCTCCGTACTCGGTGACCCGATGCAAGCCAATCAAAGTAAAGATCTGAAATGGCACAACTGAAGTT
>JBAXUC010000031.1:0-13624 GCA_037129855.1 Actinomycetota bacterium
CCATACGCATGGCGTCGACTGCGGCACCATCGGCACCCATTTTGTCTCCACGGCCAACCCAGCGACTGGCTGCCATGGCAGCAGATTCGGTGGTGCGTACGAGTTCGAGGGCGAGGTTACGGTCTGGGCGTTCAGTGGTCATCACCTACAAACCTAGTGCCCTGACTAACCTGCGTTCGTGTCCGTTCTGCCGACTCAGCTGTGCCTTCCCGGTGTCGAGATCACTGATGTTCTGGTGCGGCCAGGGGGCCAATGGGTGTCAGGAGTTGTCTCAGACGGCGCCTCTGCCGTTCTGCGGATGTGGGCAGTTGATGGCGGTGCTGTGGTTGATCTCTTTTCTGATGCCCCCTCGCGCGGTCGTGGGCTGTCTGGCGGGGTGCATGTGTGGGGCGACGATGGCGACGTTGTGTATGTGACAACTGAGACTCGGGGCATTGTTGAAATTAATCTTCGAAATGATGCTGTGACGCATGAGAGATCATTGGCATTTGATGTATCTCGGTCGTGGTCAACGCCAGCAATTGACTACATGAATCTAAGGGTATTTGCCATTGCTGACTGGAAAGAGCTGTGGGGGTGCGAGATAACAGACGGTATGCCGTTTGTGGCGCATAGTGATTCAGATTTTGCGATTGATGCAATTGCCGGTGTTGATGGAAGTTGCATCGTGTGGAACCGGCCCGACATGGCATGGACCCAAAGTGCTTCACACCCTGAACGAGTCGTGGAGGGTATTGCCGTGCAACAAGCACGTTTTTCTCGAAACAAAGAATCTTTCGGTTTTATTGATGATTCCACTGGTGTAGCAAACGTGCACATTCTGGGCGACCAGATTGTTGACCCGAATATCTCCATCATTGACCATTGTGAACATGGCGCACCAACATGGGGTCCTGGTCAACGCACATGGTGTTTCAATACTGACGGCACGCGCGTTGCATACACGCGCAATGAAGACGGGTATTCATCGTTGTGGGTGTTTGACAGAGTGACAGGTTCACGCCATCGCATTGGGCAAGGAGTTCATGGTTGCTTGTCGTGGGAAGAGAACACGCTTGCTGCAGTGCGCACTGGGGCGCGTACGCCTCAACAGGTAGTGGTGTATCACCTCAACAATTTGCTTGAACCTCAGCGCACGGTGTTGGTGCGACCAGCTGATGCACGATGGTTTGAAAATGAAATTGACGTAGAACTTGTAGAGCCAACGGTTGAAAGAGCACCAGGAGACGTGGAGGTGCCATATCGCTTGTACCGGGCGCATCGACCACACGGTGGATTGATTTGCTGGGTGCATGGTGGGCCAAATGATCAATGGCAAGTGACGTTTCGAAGTCAGTTCACATATTGGTTATCACGCGGGTTTGCTATCGCCGTTGTTGACCATCGCGGTTCATCAGGTCATGGTCGTGAATTCATGATGAGCCTGAATGGTCATTGGGGTGAATACGATGCCATTGATACTGCGAATGTGTTGCGTCATCTACAGAGCGTGCATGGATTCTCTTCTGGAACAACTGTCGTAATGGGCGGTAGTGCTGGCGGATTGACTGCACTGAACACAGCTATCAGTGATGCGTCGCTGTGCGCAGGAGTTGTGGTGAAGTACCCAGTAGTTGATCTTGTTGCCATGTTGCACAGTGACGATCCGTTTGAAGGTCATTACATGCCGGCACTGATTGGCTCTGAAGAGCAAGCGGAGCTGCGTTCACCGCATAACAGTGCTGCAGCCCTGAGGGGTACACCGGTACTTGTGTTTCACGGGGATCAGGATCATTCAGTTCCTCTTTTTCATTCCGAACGGCTGCGAGACGCCATAGAGGCAGTGGGTGGAAACATTCAATGGGAAGTATTTGCGGGGGAGGGTCACGGGTTTCGTAACCCTGCCAATATCGCTCGAGAATTTGCTGTGACGGAAGAGTTCCTTTACTCCCTGATGAAGAACGCAAGATAGCGTTTACAGCATGCTTCTGGCCGAGTTTGAGATCTTTCACTCACGCCCCATTGCTCCCACGCGACGGTTAGCGCTTGGACGACTGCTCTTGCCGGTGGAGCCAGCGCCCGGATTTGGCGGCATCCTGCTTGGCGCCGTGCTTGCTGTACATGCAGCGGATGTAGATGAAGATTTCATTCCAGATCTGCAGCGTTTGTTACTAGAGATTGAACGCGACTCTCGCGTGGTGCAACCGCGACTACGACATCGTTTTCAAGTTGACCGCCATGGGTTGGCGTACAGCACACACCGCATGACCAGCGTGAATGATTCGATCGAGTTTGAATTTCAGAACAACGGAAATGCATTGCAGCAGGCTCTCGGCGCCATCTATGCGTTAGAACGTCTTGACATTGGTATTCGTCAACAGTTAGTGCCCGTCATGCTTCGGGCGATGAAATGGCGCGGACCAATTGGTCCCTCCTTTATTGAGTATTTGGCTGGCACAAAGGTGTCGTCAATTTCGGCATTGGCAGACCCTCGCGCGTGGGCTTTGGAAACTCTTGGTTTCCCTGGTGGCACTGTGAAGCCAGGAAAACGAGACATCATGGCGCATTATCGCGCCAGTGTGCGGCGTGCGCATCCTGACCATGGCGGCAATGAAACTGATGCAAGCAAATTGATTATTGACATCACAGAGGCTCGTCGCGTGTTGCTTGAGGCGTTGTGACTTCCATTGCCGGAGTCGTTTTATTTCCTGGTGCAGGTTCATCATCGACACACTCATCATTAGTAGCAATGCACGATGCACTGTCACCGTTGCCGGTTGCTATACATGATTTTCCGTATCGTCTTGCAGGAAAACCATTTCCCGACAAAGCACCTGTGCTTATTGCGTGCGTCAAGGAACATGTACGTTCATTTGCTGCATCATTAGGTGTATCCACTTCGAAAATTGTCATTGGTGGGCGGTCGATGGGTGGCCGTATGTGCTCTATGGCTGTTGCCGATGTGGCAGATCCATTATTGGTTGCGGGGCTTGTACTGGTGTCGTACCCATTGCATCCGCCAAAGAAGCCAGATACTTTGCGCGTTGAACATTTGCCGCGTGTCTCTGTTCCCACACTGTGTGTCAGTGGAACAAAAGATAATTTCGGCACACCACAAGAACTAGAAGATGCGTTCGCTGTTGTTCCCGGTGTCGTTACCTGGAGTTGGGTTGACAATGGTCGCCATGAATTAGCAAAGGCTGATGCTGATGTGGCGCAACGTATTGCGGCCTGGGTGACGGCGCTTTAGAAATCGTGCGAGATCTCATCGAGATCGCGGTGGGCTGTTTCGGGGTAGCGAAACCACACGATGAGAGAAGCAATGACCGGGCCTGTAACGAGGCACAGCATCACAGTTCCGTACGGCAATCCGGAATCTAAGACAAATCCGGCGCCAACTAATCCGACAATCCCGCCAAATAAAGCAGAGGTCATGATGATTCCCCCCGCCATTCCGCGAGACCCTGTGGGGAATAACTCTCCGCGATAAACGGCAAGTGCAGGATATGAAATTCCAAAGGCGAGCCCGCCTGCAATAGCAAATAGCCACATGGTTGCGCCAGTTGTGCAGAAGGAAAGAGCCAAGAGAAACGCTCCGATAGGGACCAAAGTGGCCCCGATGATGCGCCGGCCTTTTTCGTCTGCAATGTGTCCACCAATAATGAGTCCGAGTGACGCAGGTGAAGATGTCGCAACGGTGAAGAGTGCAACGAGTGCTGCGGAATACCCACGGTCATCTTTCAAATATCTATTCTGAAAAATCGACACCGTGGCGATGTACATATTTGTCAGAAACACGACTGAGCAAATGCGGCCAAGATGCCCGTGAAATACTGACGACAGTTTTATGCGAAGCACCACGGCCTGTTTCTGGTGCTTGGTAAATCGTTCTGATTCGGGCAACCACTTCGTGAGCGCCACGGCTACAAGTACCCACACGAGAGCTACAAGATAGATAAGCCTCCATGAAGTGGGGCCACGATCTGCCAACGGAAGTGAACTAACAGCAATGCCCCCTCCTATTCCGCTGACGACTGCGAGAAGACCAGTTGCGTATGCACGTGTATTGCGCGGCATTTCTTCCAGTGCAACAACCGCAATCAAGATGTCAAGCGTGAGACCTAGAGGACGTCCAATTGCTTGCGTGCCCACAAGAAAAATGTACGACGGTGAAATAGCTCCGAGCGCTGACACCAACGGCGCCGCCCACGCCATTGCGATCATCACGGGACGTCTGCCGTATTTGTCAGCCAACGCGACAAGTGGCAAACAAATCACAATGCCGAGTCGTACTACTGACGCACCGATTCCCTGACCTGATTGTGAGACGTTGAATTCATCGGCGGCAAACGCAACTGTCTGGGTGAACAGGGTGTTGATGAATGCTGCTGACATTGATGCCAGGCCAACCAAAACCAGAATTTGGCGTTGGCGAGGGGACAAATCTTCAGTCGGCTTTGCCCAACGGGGTAGGCGTCTCAGCAGAGGTTTTCCGTTCAAGGCCACGGCGGGAGCATACTGATAGTCATGTCCATTGGTTCGAATCAGCGCGAGGGCGATGTCATCGTTGTTGCACAGAGCGGCCCATTGGCTGGCGAAGTGGTTGTACCAGGTGCCAAAAACTCGGTTCTCAAACTGATGGCGGCTGCGTTGTTGGCAGATGGCAGATACACATTGACCAATGTTCCGGTCATTGAAGACGTCGTCATCATGGCCGACTTACTACGTGCCGTTGGGCTTGAGATCACCATGTCGCCGGCGCCTGCAGGTGAGACCGGTCAGCATGTGTCCATTTATAACTCTGGTGCGATTACTCCGGTTGCTCCGTTTGAACTAGCCGACCGCATTCGTTCGTCGGTGAATCTTGTTGGCCCATTGCTCGGCCGCTTCGGCACAATTGATATTGCGCTTCCCGGTGGCGATGACTTTGGTGGTCGGCCAATCGATATGCACTTGCGCGGTCTTGAAGCAATGGGTGCAGAATTCGAAACGTCATCTGAAGGAATCGTTGGGCGATGCGCTCGCCTTGTGGGTGCTGATGTTGTTTTTGATTTCCCAAGTGTTGGTGCAACAGAAAATGTGCTCATGGCAGCAGTTGTTGCAGATGGCGTCACAACTATTCGTAATGCGGCGCGTGAGCCAGAAATTGCAGACTTGTGCAACATGTTGCGCAAAATGGGGTGCCGCATCGATGGAATTGGCACGGCAACATTGACTATTACAGGTGTTTCTCCGTCTTCATTGCAGCCAGTTACCCATGAAGTAGTGACTGATCGTGTGCAGTCGGCAACATACATCGCTGCTGTCGGCATGTGTGGTGGCACCATTCGTGTTGCACGGGCAAATGCTCAACACATGGGCATGATGCTGACGCGCTTTTCAGACATGGGCATGATTTTCGATATTGATGATGACGGGATTACTGCAACAGCACCAGACAGATTGATATCGGTTGATGTCTCCACATTGCCGTATCCGGGTGTTGCCACCGATTACAAACCACTAGTGGTGGCCATGTTGTCCATGGCACACGGAGTCGGAATAGTTACCGAGAATTTGTATCCCGGACGCTTTCGTTATGTCGAAGAATTACGTGTACTGGGAGCCAACATAGAGATAGATGGCCATCATGCAGTTGTGCGTGGAGTAGAACATCTCACTGGCGCCACCGTGGTTGCGCCTGACATTCGTGCCGGTGCAGCACTTGTTGTCGCAGGTCTCGCAGCTTCTGGAATTACGGAAATCGGCGATGTGTTCCACATTGATCGTGGGTATGACGACATTGTGGGTCGCCTCAGTGCTTTGGGTGCCTCAATTAGTCGGGTTCGACCTGAGTCGTAGCCTCAGGCGGGGTCAATTTCTTGGCGCGAGAATTAGCGAGCCGTAAAAGACCAAAAATGAGGGCAATGGGCACGAGGGCATACAGCAACTCGTCCCACCCACCTTGATGAGCGAACATGATGTCAGCCTAGGCTGTAACTATGTCAATGCGCCAACAGGTAGAAGAAACCATCGTGGTCATCAGGCCAGCTCTTCAGGCCGACGGCGGAGACATCGTGTTGCATGATGTCAACGAAGAGACGGGCGTCATCTCAGTAGAACTGGTCGGCGCATGCACAACGTGTCCTGCTTCTGACCAGACTCTCAAGGCCGGCATCGAACGCATTATGAAAGACCGCATCGACGGGGTCACCGAGGTCGTGCAGGTCGTCTAAGTGAGCCGTCGCACTCTTAGCCCCGAACAACTTTTTACCGCCGCATGTGATGGCGATCGCGCAGCACTTGCTCGCGTCTTGTCGTTACTCGAACGTGGTGATGCTGTGGCACGTGAAGTTGGAAGGCTTGCCTACAAGCGCAGTGGCTCTGGCTACACGGTGGGAATCACTGGGGCTCCTGGCGCCGGAAAGAGCACTCTCACTAGTTCGCTCATCACGCACTTGCGCAAACAAGATCTTGAAATTGCGGTTCTCGCAATCGACCCATCATCACCATTCACTGGTGGCGCAATTTTGGGTGACCGGGTTCGTATGCAAGACCACGCAACAGACCCCGGTGTCTTTATTCGTTCAATGGCAACACGAGGGCACCTTGGTGGTTTGTCGCTGTCAACGCCCGAGGCAATTCGCATGCTTGATGCTGTCGGCCGTCAATGGATTTTGGTCGAAACCGTTGGTGTTGGGCAAGTAGAAGTTGAAATTGCTGGCAAGGCAGACACCACTGTTGTTGTGTTGAACCCAGGCTGGGGCGATTCGGTGCAAGCAAACAAAGCCGGCCTCATGGAAATTGCAGATGTGTTCGTTATCAACAAAGCAGATCGCAAAGGCGTACAAGAAACTCAGCGCGACATTGAACAAATGTTGGAACTGTCTGATCTTGCCCACGAAGCATGGCACCCACCAATTGTTGCCACTATCGGTAACACTGGCGAAGGTGTTCCAGAAATGTGGGACGCGGTGTTAGAACATCGCGCCACAATTGAATCCTCCGGAGTATTGAAGTCGCGGCGTGAATTTCGGTTGCGCGCCGAACTGCGTGAAATTGTTGCACGCCGTCTTGAATTGAAGGCCCGTGAAATTCTTAGCGGTGACCATTGGGATGGCCTGCAGGAACAGGTGCTGAATCACCTTCTTGATCCGTGGTCGGCGGCTGATGAAATGTTGCGCGGAGTAGGAGCCTGAAATGTCCAATGAATCATTAGTACTTATAGATCGCCGTAGTGATGGGGTTGCTGTCGTCACATTGAACTCGCCAAAGGTCAATGCTCTTTCCACTGCGCTACTCGCACGTCTTCACGATGTGGCGCGTGAACTCACTAGTAATCCTGCAGGTGCAGTTGTTATTACGGGCGGCGACCGCTTGTTCGCTGCTGGCGCAGATATTTCAGAATTCGGTGGTCCAACGGAAGCTAAAACAATTGGCGCAGCTTTTCATGCCGCATTAAATGCAGTTGCAGCTATTCCGTCGTTCACTATTGCTGCAGTCAGCGGTTATGCGCTTGGCGGCGGCTGTGAATTGTCGATGGCGTGCGACTATCGCATTGCCTCAACAAAAGCGGTGTTCGGACAACCCGAAATTCTCCTCGGCATTATTCCTGGTGGTGGTGGAACGCAACGTCTTCCACGGTTGGTTGGCGCAAGCAGAGCCAAAGAAATCATGGCGACAGGGCGTCAAGTAAAGGCCGAAGAAGCATTGTCCATCGGCCTTGCTAATGAAATGGTGGAACCAGATGCGCTGATGACTCGCGCTCTTGAGCTGGCAACCACCATCGCATCTGGCGCAACTGTTGCCACTCGACTAATCAAACAGGCGGTTGACCAGGGCATTGAGACTGATCTGGCATCGGGTCTTGCCCTGGAACTGCAGTTATTTGAAGATGTTTTTCACTCAACTGACAGTCAAATCGGTGTAGTCAGTTTCCTCGAACACGGACCAGGCAAAGCCACCTTCACTGGCAAATAGTTCATGCATCATTTTCGCGCACCTGATGCACGTCGCTTTATTTCTGCCTCACTAATTATTGGTATTGCGTTCGTTATCTTCGGTGCATCATTCGGAGTCTTGTCCGTTTCGGCCGGAGCATCTGTTGCGCAAACATGCGCTATGTCTTTGCTTGTTTTCACTGGCGCATCGCAAATGTCTGCGGTCAGTGTTCTCGCTTCAGGCGGAACAGTTGCAAGTGCATTCGTTGGGGCAGTGTTGCTGTCGGGCCGTAATGCGGTCTATGGCTTAGCAATGTCACCCGTGTTGAAGCAGGGAAGTCTCGCTTCTCGGTTACTTGGTGCGCAATGGGTAATCGATGAAACGACAGCGATTGTTTCAGCCGAAATTGATCCGGCTACTCGCCGAACTGCATTCTGGATTTCTGGCGCAATCCTCTACGCAAGTTGGAATATCGGAACATTGCTTGGGGCATTAGTTGGGTCAAGCATTAACCCCAGTGATTTCGGACTTGACGCAGCATTTCCTGTGATGTTCACGGCAATGATTGCACCGCACCTGCGTACATCTACAGGACGTAAAGCGGCATTGTTTGGTGCAGTTGCTGCGGTAGCGCTCGCGCCGTTCATGCCGATTGGTTTACCGATACTTGTTTCAGCACTTGGCATGCTGTTCGGCATATCGCCGGCTTCGGGCGAACCAAGTGTGACGACAGACGGCGCACCATGAGTTGGACCTTTGTTTTGTCGTTGGCTACGTGTGCATACGGGTTGAAGCTTCTGGGCGCTGTCATTATTGGTCAGCGTGAGATGCCTCAGGTGGTGCAGCGGTGTTTGTTGCTGATTCCAGCGGCGTTGCTTGCAGGGCTGATTGCGAAAGACACATTTACAACTGGACAGAGCTACGCCATTGATGCGAGAGCAGCCGGATTAGCGGTTGCAGTGCTTGCTACGTGGCGCAAGTTGCCTTTTGTTCTGGTGATTGTTGCTGGGGTGGGAACCACCGCAGTTATTCGCTTATTTGTTTAGGCAGTAGGTGCTTCAGCAAGTTTTTTGAGAATGCGCAAGTTCTTGCGCCAAATTGCTTTCATCACAATTTGACCGCCAACAAGTGCTCCAAGTTTTCCGCCGAGCCACCATGGAAATACCAAGACTTCGGTCCAGACGAATCGAGTGGATGATGGAGTAATGGCTTCAAGTGTGAATTCACCAGTTCCGGTGACAACGCCGGTGTGCGTGACGCCCATGGCTACTTGTGGAACCCATGAAGTGATCTTCATCTCGTCGACAAGCTTGATGGGGCCGACCTTGGTGTCGCAGTAAAATTCAGTGCCGGTGCCGCGCGTTTGATCTGTC
Organism: Actinomycetota bacterium; assembly: GCA_037129855.1. GTDB lineage: Bacteria > Actinomycetota > Acidimicrobiia > Acidimicrobiales > Ilumatobacteraceae > UBA2093. The sequence goes on from JBAXUC010000031.1 coordinate 9,273, forward strand.
TTGAAACGAATCGCAACGGCATCTGCCATCCAATCAATATGACGCTCGATTGGTTCGACGATTTCCCACACGCGCTGAGTGCTTGCGTTGATATCAATCGCTACTCGAATGCTTCCCATGAATCAAACGCCAACTGCAGCGCGACGCAGAGCGTCTGCTGCAAATTCGGGCGCGATGATATTGATCATGACGCCTGTGCCGCGTTCGAAACCGGCAGTGGTGGTGAGTTTGGGGAACAAGTGTGCGTGCCAGTGGTAGGTGCCCTCGTGATGCGATGGGGCTGTATGGAACACAAGGTTGAAGGCAATGTCACCAAGTGTGGCAACAAGGTGCTTCAGAGCGTCACGGACAGCAAGACCAACGCCAGTGAGTGCATCGTCAGACGAATCAGTGAGGTGCTGCTGGTGATCTTTTGGCATGATGAGCAATTCATATGGGCTAGAAGACCAGAACGGGCAGATCACCATGGCATGATTGTTTTCAAGAACAAAGCGTTCGTTGTTTGATTCTGCTTCGGTGGTGGTGCACACAATGCATCCACCCTTGAATCGTTCAAAAGCGCGTTCTTCTTCGAGAATTTCACCAGGTACAAACGGAAGACCGAGCAACTGTCCGTGTGGGTGAGCAAGTGATGCGCCGGCTTCACGACCATGATTCACAATTGCTTGCGTGTAACGAATGTTTGGAGTGTTGGCATGTGCGTTAAAGCGACCCTTGAGTGCAGTCATGAGTTGCGCGATCTGATCATCAGAAAGTTGGTGGAGACGCACTTCGTGTTCTGGTGAGTACACAAACACTTCGTGGGTGCCACTGGCTTCAGCCATGACGTGCACAGGGCCGAGGTTGCGTACTGCAAGTGACTCGTCGCCTTCGAATGCGGGGTAGCGGTTCGCGATTACGCGCAATTGCCAATTGCCGGCTGCATCAACATTTTCCAATAACGGAACGTCTGCATGTGAATGTGCGCTGTCGGGACAAAATGGGCATTCGCGATCAGGATCGTTTTCAACTTTTTGTGCGCGCGGAGCAAAGTCACTCGTGCGTTGAGCTCGAGATGGCACCACCGTGACCCAACGGCCGGTGAGAAGATTGAGACGAAGTTGGCTCATTACTCCTTCAGGATAGGGCGAAATGCTTTGTTTTCGGTGGACTATCGGCTCTCAAAGGAGTCACATAGTGGGTGAATACCGACTGATATGACGATGTGAATCTGAAGTAAACGCAGTCTGACGCCCGTCGGCATATCGAGAAAACAAAGTCAGTCCAGACTGTTCGGCAATTGCATCAAGTTGTGGTGGGGTGAAGTAACGAACAGCCCATGACCGAATGTGTGCACCATGTTCCGGACCAGGGTGAGTGAATGTGCCTGTGATGCGCTGTGTGGCGGGGTCGTGGTGGCTGGTGGCGAGCACTTCTTCCCCCGAGGCCATGGTTTGCATGGATTCACGTGTTGAGGCTTCTGTTGAATTCGGAATGACGGCGTCAATATAGAGAGACCCAGTCGGGGCAAGGACGTGTGCGATGCGGCTGATGCAGGCCTGCAGGGCTGATTCGTCTGGCACGTTGAACAGAGTGTTGTATCCGATGAATACGACATCGAAGGGGCCGTTTGGTAGTTGTTCTGAAAAGTCACCGCGTATGAATGAGACGGAAGCAGGGAAATTCTTTTCTTGCGCAATTTGCAACATTGCTGCTGATGAATCAATTCCAAAAATGGTGTCACCAGATGTGGGCCGCAATGACAGCCATTGCGCTACAAGTCGTCCTGTGCCGACTCCGAGTTCAAGAACGCGAACTGACTGAGGGGGTAGGGAACTGACGACGGATTCGAGAAAATCGGCATCGTCGAGGTCTGCGTACCACTGGTCGTACACCTCGGCAAAGGAATCGCCATAGGTCGTTGCGTCATATCCGTCAACGCCATAGGGGTTCGCTTCATGGTTGCTCATCAGGTACTAGTCCACCACGACCATGTGTGAGGGGACGCATCGGTAGCCTGATTAGATGACCGAGATCACCAATTTGCCACGTTCGTACGTGTATCTCGATCATGCTGCAACGTCTCCGTTGCGCTCAGAGGCTCGAGATGCCATGAGCAAGTACGGCGATGTGATGTACGCAAACCCATCGGGCTCGCATCGATTTGCGCGAGAAGCCCGGCAGGTCATTGATGAAGCACGAGATGTGGTGGCTGAAGTAATCGGCTGTCGTCCTGGTGAAGTGATTTTCACGAGCGGTGGAACCGAAGGTGCTAACGCAGCTGTTCTTGGTGCTACTCGTCGAACTGGCGGTACTGCTGTATGTGGCTCAACTGAACATCATGCAGTGTTGCATTGTGTAGAACATATTGGCGGCACCGTGGTGCCAGTTACATCTTCGGGCTCAGTGGACCCTGATGTCATGCGGGCAGTACTAACAGGCCTCGACAATGTTGCTGTGGTGTCAGTAATGGCAGTAAATAACGAGACCGGTGCAATTTCAGATTTAGAGCACATCTCCCACGCTGTGCGTCGGCAGGCACCTAATGCGTTGTTTCACACAGATGCTGTGCAGGCGGCGTGTTGGATTGACTTGCGAACTGTGTGGTCACACGTTGATTGCCTCACATTGTCTGCCCATAAATTTGGCGGACCAAAAGGAATGGGAATCATGGTGCTGCGTGAAGGCGCGACACTGGAACCACTTATTTTGGGTGGAGGACAAGAACGTGATCGTCGCAGTGGCACACACAACGTTGCCGGCATTGTGGGCACCTCTATTGCGCTGTCGTTGACTGATCAGAATCGCACATCTGAAGTGGCCAGGCTTGGCAAATTACGTGATCAGTTGATTGACGGAATCACATCACGCATCGAATGCGCTACCGCTACTCTTGCGTCAGGCACTGGCATTGCGGGAACTGCCCATGTGTGCTTAGAAAATCTTGAAAGTGAATCATTGTTGTACCTGTTAGATGAGGCAAGTGTCTGTGTGTCTGCTGCATCGGCGTGTGCAAGCGGGGCCATGGAGCCATCACACGTATTGGCAGCCATGGGCGTTTCGCGTGAACGCATTAAAGGCTCATTGCGTTTCAGTCTTGGACACACCACCACCGAAAGCGATGTTTGTGCTGCAATCGATGCAACAATTGCTGCAGCAGCACGACTGGGGGCGGTGACATCATGAAAGTTCTTCTCGCTATGTCTGGTGGCGTTGACTCGTCGGCCGCAGCTCTGGTATTGCGTGATCAAGGCCACGATGTTGTCGGAGTCACCATGCGTTTATGGGGCGGCGAAAGCGACACAGGTTGTTGTTCAGTATCTGACGTTGATGACGCTCGCAGAGTGGCACAGCAAGTGGGCATTGACCACCTGGTATTCAATTTTTCTGAAGAATTCAATGAACATGTAGTTGAGCCATATGTGGCATCACACGTGCAAGGCACAACCCCGAACCCGTGTATTGAATGCAATAGGCATTTGAAATTCGACAAACTCATTGAACGCGGCCGGGCATTGGGCTTTGATGCAGTGGCTACTGGTCATCATGCACGGGTCATTGATGTTGATGGCACCTTGCGGTTGGCGCGCGGCGCAGATGCTGCGAAAGATCAGAGCTACGTGGTGCACATGTTGTCTGCTGAAGATCTGGCGTATGTCATGTTTCCTGTTGGTCACATGCAGAAATCAGATGTGCGTGAATTAGCTACATCTGGTGGTCTTCGCACTGCAGCAAAACCTGACAGTCAAGATGTGTGCTTTATTGGTACCACCATTGGCCGTGCTGGTTTCTTGGAACCACGGCTTACGTTTAACGCGGCAACAGTTGTTGATTCGACCGGTACGCAAGTGGGTGAAGTGCCAGCGGTTGAGTTAGTAACACTTGGTCAAAGACGCGGTCTCGGACTTGGCGGTGGCGACAAGCGTTATGTGGTGGCAGTTGATGTGCCATTGCGTCGTGTTGTTGTCGGAGACGAAGCCGAGCTGTTTATTTCGCATACGTCCATTGGTACTTTGTCTTGGCCGTATACGACTGACGTGTCGACCATTTCATCTCGCGAAATTCTCGTGCAGGGAAGTGCTCACGGCGAACGTTCTGCCGGCACTCTTACGGTCACGGGCGACACTGCAGTTATTGCATGGTCGCGACCAACTCGCCGTATTTCACCCGGACAAACGGTGGTCTTCTATGATTCGACCGACATGGTTGTTCTTGGCGGCGGAATAGTTACTGAGTAATTGCGGAAAGCGCAGCATTTAGTCTGCGCGGAGCAATACAGAACATCTTCACGTGTAACGCTTCTGTTGTTCCCAATGCTTTCGAAGTAATTGCTGACAACACAACTTTGTCGGCCTCGGTTAACGCAATGGAGA
>JBAXUC010000032.1:0-13328 GCA_037129855.1 Actinomycetota bacterium
AGGCATTTTCACAAGGGTACTTCCCAAGTGGTGTGACTTATGTGTCTGCCTTCTGTGGTTGATTACTTGCCAACTACAATCAGTTACCGCATGTTGAAACGCCTCCTCTCCACTGTTCTTGCGAAATACAAGGGTTTGTTGTGGGTGGTCGTTGCGTTTCAGGCCATTCAGGCCATGGCGGGACTCTTTCTTCCCACGTTGAACTCAGACATCATCAATAACGGTGTTGTGAAGCACAACATTGGGTACATCTGGCAGATGGGTGTCGTGATGCTCATGGTCACTATTCTTCAAGTCGGTTTCTCCATTACTGCTGTCTATTTCGGGTCAAAAGTTGCGATGGGTTTTGGGCGCGATGTGCGACGCAGTTTGTTCCATCAAGTGAATGATTTCTCAGCGCGAGAAGTGGCTCAATTTGGTGCACCCTCGTTAATTACGCGAATCACAAACGACGTGCAGCAGGTCCAAATGCTGGTGTTGATGACATGTACTTTGTTGCTCAGCGCTCCATTCACGTCTATCGGCGGCGTGTTTCTTGCCATGCATCAAGATCTTGGCTTGTCGCGCATTTTGATGTTCTCCATTCCAATTCTTGCCGTGCTGCTAGGGCTCATCATTGGCAGCATGGTGCCGTCATTTCGCAAGATGCAAGAACGCATTGACCGCATCAATGAAATTCTGCGCGAACAACTCACCGGTATCCGTATTGTTCGTGCGTTTGTGCGTGAACCAGAAGAGAAAAAACGTTTCAGTGATGCAAATGCAGCCGTCACTGAGGTTGCGTTGCGTGGTGGCCGCTTGCAGGCGTTGATGTTCCCTACGGCAACGTTGATCATCAATATTTCTAGCGTTGCAGTTGTGTGGTTCGGTTCAGATCGCATCAACGCTGGCCTTATGAAGCCCGGCGCGATGATTGCATTCCTTACATATCTCACGCAAATCTTGATGTCGGTCATGATGGCAACTTGGATGGCAGCACTTATCCCTCGCGCCTCAGTGAGTGCCGAACGAATCCAAGAAGTACTCGACACGCCTACTTCGGTTGTTGTATCTGAGAATGCGATTACAGAATTGCAACAAACTGCTGTTTTGCAGTTTGACTCTGTAGGTTTTCATTATCCTGGCGCAGAACTTCCTGTGCTCGACAATGTTTCTTTCACCGTACGAGCAGGCCAAACATTGGCAGTCATCGGAAGCACAGGTTCTGGAAAGACGACATTGATCAGTCTGATTCCGCGTTTGTTTGATGCAACGAGCGGTGCAGTATTGCTCGACGGAGTTGATGTGCGTGACTTGGCTCCCGAGGCACTGTGGTCGCGGGTGGGCATTGTTCCACAAAAGCCTTATTTGTTTTCCGGCACTGTTGCCAGCAATCTGGGGTATGGCAAAGAGAATGCAACCGAAGATGAAATGTGGACTGCACTGCGTACTGCACAAGCCGAAGATTTTGTGCGTGCAATGCCTGGCGGCCTAGATGCCGTAATCGCCCAAGGTGGGTCAAATGTGTCCGGAGGCCAACGTCAGCGGTTGGCTATTGCGCGAGCACTTATTCGTCACCCCGAGATCTATTTGTTTGACGACTCTTTCTCGGCATTGGACCTAGCCACTGATGCACGGTTGCGTGAAGCCTTGGCGCCGTCAGTACGCGATGCCGTAGTCGTTATCGTTGCCCAGCGAGTCTCCACCATTCGTGACGCTGACCAGATTTTAGTTCTGGAAGATGGCGTGTGCGTGGGTCTCGGTACGCATGACGAACTGTTGGAGTCTTGTCCGACGTTCCAAGAAATTGTTGAGTCACAGGCTGCAGTGAACGAGGGTGCGATATGAGCACAGAGAACGAAACAAAAGACGAAAAACCAGCGCAGCACATGCCGGGTTCTGAGCTTCGTACATCGCGTATGAGCACTGTGGGTATGCCCGTTGAAAAATCTGAAAACTTCTCGGAGACTGCACAGCGCTTAGTGCGTTTGATGGCAGATGAAAAGTACCTCGTGATATTGGTGATGTTTCTTGCGGTCGTCAGCGTTGCGCTTGTAGTTCTTGGGCCTCGAATACTGGGGCACGCAACCGATATTTTGTTCAACGGACTCACGAAGCGTGACGGACAAACCAGTGTCAATTTTACCTCCCTGCATCACACGTTGGAACTTGCACTTGGCTTGTATGTTCTGTCTTTTGTTTTGGCGTACAGTCAGACGTTCATGCTCGCTGGTGTTGTACAACGCACCATGTTTACATTGCGAGCTGATGTCGAGGCAAAAATTCACAGACTGCCCCTGAGCTACATCGACCGCCACTCGCGAGGCGACCTTTTGAGCCGAGTCACTAATGACATCGACAATATCTCCCAGAGTTTGCAGCAGTCATTAAGCCAACTCATCACGTCACTGCTCACCATTGCCGGTGTCTTGATCATGATGCTTGCCTTGTCTCCGATCCTTGCAATTATCGCCATCATCACTGTCCCAGTGTCGATTAGCACGATGAATCGTCTTGCGCGTCGCTCAAAGCAGAAGTTCATTGCACAGTGGTCTCACACGGGTGCATTGAACGGGTTAATTGAAGAAACATTTACGGGTCATGCGATTGTTAAGACGTTTGGTCGCCAGCGAAGTGTGGAAGATCGTTTTGCGACTACTAATGAAAAGCTCTATAAGGCTGGGTTTGGAGCGCAGTTCATTTCGGGGTCTATTCAGCCAGCCATGATGTTTGTCGGTAACTTGAACTATCTGATGATTGCTGTTGTTGGTGGAATTCGTGTTGCATCTGGTTCTATGGGGCTCGGTGATGTGCAGGCATTCATTCAGTACTCACGCCAGTTCACGCAGCCACTCACACAGACTGCGTCAATGATGAACGTGTTGCAGTCAGGTGTTGCTTCTGCAGAACGCGTTTTTGAAGTGCTCGATACTGAAGAGGAGAGCCCTGAGGCAGAGTTTGTTCCATCACCGCCGGTTCAGGGCCGCGTTGCGTTTGAAGATGTCACCTTCTCATACGACCCAGATCGTCCATTGATCACTGATCTGTCGTTAGTAGCTGAACCAGGTACCACTGTTGCCATCGTGGGGCCAACGGGTGCTGGTAAAACCACCTTGGTCAACCTCATCATGCGGTTCTATGAATTGAATAGTGGACGCATCTCTCTTGATGGTCGAGATATCTCTCTGATGCCACGTAGTGAATTGCGTTCAAATATCGGCATGGTGTTGCAAGATACGTGGCTCTTTGGCGGCACGATCCGCGAGAACATTGCCTACGGAAAACCGTCTGCGACAGAAGAGCACATTCGTACCGCGGCAAAGGCTGCATATGTGGACCGCTTTGTTCACTCGTTGCCAATGGGGTACGACACCATTTTGGATAACGAAGGTGGGGCAGTCAGCGCTGGCGAGAAGCAGTTGCTCACTATTGCTCGTGCATTCTTGGCTGACCCAACAATTCTTATTCTTGACGAAGCGACAAGCTCGGTAGATACACGAACTGAAGTATTGATTCAGCGCGCAATGGTTGCGCTGCGTAGTCAACGCACCAGCTTTGTTATTGCGCACAGACTTTCCACTATTCGTGATGCAGACATCATCTTGGTCATGGAAGATGGTCGCATCGTGGAGCAAGGATCACACGAAGAATTGCTTGCCTCACGCGGCGCTTATTTCCGTCTGTATCAGTCGCAGTTCTCTGGCGCTGCAACTGACGTTGACTAATTATTTGACTTTGCTGATGACGTCTTCGCCGTATTGAGCAAGAGCATCTTCGGTCCCGCGATAGAACAAGAATGCAGGCACAATTACCCGTTCAACACCAAGAGCCTCAAGTGCGCTGATTTCTTCTAGTGCATTCGGGCCAATTGCTCCGTTGCCACCAGTTGTTATCTCTACATCTGCTGGATTGCGGTCATGTTTGATTGCTGATTCGCGTGTGATGCCGATGATGCGAGCAAGTTCCTCGTGTGAACCACCTGCAGGAAAGAAGCCATCGCCGAGACGACCAGCTCGCTTGGCTGCGATGTCCGTGCTGCCACCGATATGAATAGGAATTGAGCCCTTGACAGGCTGTGGCCGCAAAATGCAGTTGTCAAAGTTCACGTATTCGCCGTGGTACGACGCTTTGTCTTCTTTCCATAACGCGCGCATCGCTGCGATGTTTTCATCGTTACGTTTTCCGCGTTCATTAAATGGCACGCCGATGGCATCAAATTCCTCTTTCATCCAGCCAACACCAGTACCAAGAAGCATGCGTCCGTTTGACATGAAGTCAAGTGTTGCCAATTCCTTTGCAAGCACTACTGGGTTGCGCTGCGGCAAAATGAGAATTCCTGTAGCCAAGTTGATCGCTTGTGTTGCTGCTGCGATGTATGTGAGCCAGATCAGCGGATCAGGAATAGGGGAGTCGTCACCACCAGGCATTTTCCCGGTGTCGCTGTATGGGTAAGGAGAGTTGTAATCAGCAGGGACAACAACGTGTTCCACAGTCCACAATGATTCGAACCCAGCAGCTTCGGCGGCTTGGGCCATAGCGACTGCTTTGTCGGGATTGATAAATGGACCGGTATTAGCGAAGGCAATTGCAAATTTCATGAGGTTGTTCCTTTAAGTAGGTGCGTTCTTAGAGTACTTTGCGGAACAACTTCAGCTTGCGTGCTGTGTATGGCGGGTACGTGATTTTTGGATCAATCTTTGTGCCACGCTTCAGAACTGGCTTCATGTGCTGGAAGATACGCACTCCGGATTTGCCGTGGTATCCGCCCATGCCGCTCTCGCCGACTCCACCAAAAGGCAAATGAGGACTGGTGAGATGTAACAGTGTTCCGTTCACGGTGACTCCACCTGCAGTGGTGCGCTCGAGAACATTGTCAACGACGGCAGTGTTTTCTGCAAAGACATACAAGGCCAATGGGTGATCACGAGCCGTAATGAACTCAATTGCTTCATTCGTATCTTTCACGCTGATGATGGGGAGAAGTGGTCCGAAGATTTCTTCTTGCATAAGTGGTGCATTCAGGTTCACATTGCCGAGAACTGTTGGAGCGACATAACGATCAGCTGCGGCTGATTCGCCACCGATGATTGGAGTTCCGCCTGTCATGAGTGAGACAAGTCGATCAAAATGGCGTGGAGAAACAATACGACCGTAACTATCGCTGGTATGAGGGTTCGCGCCATAGAAGTCAGTAATTGATTCACGCAGTGCATCAACAAACTTTGCTTCGACAGAAGAGTCGACTAATACATAGTCAGGGGCAACACACGTTTGACCTGCATTAAGCCACTTGCCCCATGCAACGCGACGTGCAGCAACTTTGATGTTTGCGCTCTTGTCGATGATGACGGGGCTCTTGCCACCAAGTTCCAACGTGACGGGGGTGAGATTAACGGCAGCAGCAGCCATGACTACGCGGCCAATTCTTCCATTGCCGGTGTAAAAGATGTGATCAAACTTCTGGGCTAAGAGTTCTGTTGTTTCAGGTACTCCGCCTTCAATTAACGAAATAGCTGAGGTATCGAGATACTGCGGAACCAAACGGGCAAGTACTGCAGACACGGAGGGGGATACCTCTGATGGCTTCATGATGACTGTGTTGCCAGCTGCAATCGCACCAGCTGCAGGAACTAACAACAATTGAACCGGGTAGTTCCACGGCGCAATAACGCATACAACGCCGAGAGGTTCTGGAATGAGAACTGATTTAGCTGGCATTGCTACTAATGGGGTGGGAACTTTTTCGACATTGTTCCACTTCGACAAATTTTTGATCATTAACTTGATCTCGCCAGTAACGAAAGCGAGGTCAGTAATGAACGCTTCGGCCATTGGCTTTCCGAGGTCTACCTTCAACGCTTCAAGTAATTCAGCCTCATTGTGCTCAAGCATGTTGATCATGTTCTGAAGTTGTTGACGACGCCACGCCAGTGGTCGCGTAACGCGAGAGTTGAAAGTGTTGCGAAGTGTTTTCACCGTGCCTGAGATCGAGGCGAGATCGGTGTGCGGGTCTAGTTGCATAGTCATACGCCCATTCTTGTACAGTTTGGGACTAGTCGGGAAGTGGGAACCATATGAGCGTCACGGTGTTCACTGCGCGATCCGTCGTTACTCTTGATTCGGCAGTGTCACAGGCCAATACCGTTGCTGTGCAGGATGGAAGAGTTCTCCATACGGGCATGTTGGAACAGGTCTTGGCGGACCTTGATGGCCTCGACATTGCTATTGATAATCAGTTCGCAGATTCAGTCATCGTGCCCGGATTTATCGAGGCCCATTGCCACATCGTTCGGGAGGGTTCATTGTCTCGGTATCCGTGGGTTGGGTCGTATCCACGGCGTCGAGTTGATGGCACGTATCAACCCGGATGCCCAACTGTTGAAGCCATCATCGAAAGGCTTCACGAAGCACATGCCGAAATGAAGGACCAAAGCGAATCTCTGATTGCAGTTGGCTTTGATGTGTCAATGGTTGGTTCTCGCACTCTTACTCTGGAGATGCTGGATTCCGTTTCCGAAACTCGCCCTATCTGGGTGATGCAAAGCAACGGCCATGTTGGTCATGCAAACTCTGCGATGTTGGCTCGTGCCGGAGTTGATAACACCGCAACAGACGAAGGTGTTCATCGCGACGAGAACGGAAACATCACCGGCGAGATACGCGAACTAGCGCTCGCCATGTTTCTTGGTGTGCACGTGAATCTTGATGCAGGTGGTGAAAGCGCAATCTGGGATGGCGGTCATCTTGCTCGCCAAGCCGGCTGCACCATGGTGACCGATCTTGCAAACATTGCAACAAAAAAATCCATCGAGGGGTTCGCGAATGTTGTGAACCACCCAGGATTTCCTACTCGTGTTCGGTATGCGCCTTTGGCTACTTTTATGTCATTGCGGCTGAGCCCGTAGGAATTTGCAGATCTTTTAGTTGACCTTCAGCAATTCAATTCTGAAAAGTTTGCAATGGGTCCACTGAAGTTCATAGCTGACGGTTCTATTCAGGGTCGTACTGCACGAATGAATTGGCCTGGCTATTGCTGTGGTTCTCCGAATGGTTTGTGGCTAGGCGATCCAGAAGATCTCTTTAAATTGATGCTTCCATTCCACAAAGCTGGCTATCAATTAGCAATGCATACCAATGGAGACGAGGCGATTGAAGCGGGCGTTGATATTTATCGTCGCCTGCTTGAAGCACACCCTCGTTTTGATCATCGTCATCGTCTCGAGCATGTACAAATGGCAACGGATGCAATGTTCCGCAAAATTAAGACATTAGGAATCTGTGTCAATTTGTTCGCAAATCATCTGTTCTATTGGGGCGATACGCACCGCCACGACACTATGGGGCCAGCTAAAGCACGACATCTTGATGCGGTTGGCACCGCGGTGCGCATGAACATTCCGCATTCCATTCACAGTGATGCGCCAGTGACGCCGCTAGCTCCGTTGTTCACCATGTGGTGTGCAGTGAACCGTGTGACTTCTACTGGTCGTGTCTTGGGTGAAGCAGAGCGAATCTCTGCGCTTGATGCTTTGAAGGCAATGACAATTGGTTCTGCGTACCTGCTCCATTGTGATGATGAGTACGGCTCTATTGAAGTGGGCAAGTTTGCAGACTTTGCCGTGCTTGATGCTGACCCATGTGCAGTTGACCCTATGGAGATCAAAGACATCTCAGTACTCGCCACTGTTGTTGGCGGCGTTGTGCATTCAAACTCAGGGAATTAGCCCTTACGTCCGCAAGGTAATGGTGATGCCGCATACATGCAGGGTCTCACCATCTCGCGATGAGTCGACACATTTCATTGTTACTTCGGTGAGGCCTTCTGGTTGATTGCCGCATGACTCAAACCGAGCTGCTTCATTGATGCCTAATTGTGTCCAATGCTTGCGGGAGACATCTGGGTCGGGTACTGACATGGTGAATGAATCGATGCTGGAAACAACTGACGATGGTCGGTGTGATTTCCAATCGGGCCCGCCCCATGCCCATTCACCTGCAACATCTGGTTGATCTAACGACACCAACGTGCCGCCTGTGTCGCGAGGATGCAGATGACGTCCGCGAATTGCGTCGCCAGTGCCTTCCCATACGGTGCGAATACCGAGCGACTTCACGTGTTCAATGCGTGCGTCAAGATCATCAACTTCGTACAGCGCCATGTACCCACCATCGCCACCTAACTTGTCGAGCAACCGGCCAGCAGTGGTGCCTTCCTGAATAGGAGAGACCACTTCAAGGAATTGGTCCCCGATACAGAACAGCGCATTGTGGAGCCCAAAGAACCCCACCCCGGGGTCTCTGTAGATGACGTCGAGATCAAGGGCCGCCGAGATATCTGCAATAGCCAGGTCAAGGCTGTGGGCAACAAGGGCAATTTGGCGCAGGCGAATCATGGATGAACCATAGACCGCCGTGAAACCCTGTCCTGACAAGGGTTTTCCACACCCTGTGGATATCCACCACATGTGATGTGACATTAGTTACATTCTTGGTAGGCGGAGACTGACTCGAAAGAGGCATCTCATGTACACCCTTGGATCACTTATCCTTTTATCCATCCTTCTCGGAGCGGTTATGCCAGTGTTTCACTCGCTGACCCGCACGTTGAAGATCGACGGCATTATCAACCGAATTCCCGTACTCAGCGACCACGTCACACTGGCTGTCAGTATCGGACTCGTTTGGGCACTCAACCTCAGCATCGTGACCGCCATGACTGGCAGTATGCGGGAATCGTGGATGACCATCTGCGTTGACGGTTGCATTGTCTACGGCATGATTCCTGTAAAGGACGCAATTGTGTCGTTCATTAGTAAGGGACTCACGGGCCTTCGCGCCGCGTAGTTCACTACTTCTTAATTCCTCCACTGAAGGGTCACTGTTTCGGCAGTGGCCCTTTTGTGCGCGCAGAATTAGCTGCGAGGAACTTTGCTCCAGGAGATGTCTTTGTCGACGCGTGGCTCGCCAGGAAGACCGAGCACTTGCTCACCGAGAATATTGCGCATGATTTCACTTGTGCCGCCTTCAATGGAGTTAGCACGAACACGCAGGAACGAATGACGAGGTCCGCCGAATGAACCGTCAACGGACAATGTGTCTGGACGACGGAACGTGAAGTCGTAATCAACCATTGCTTCTGCACCCATGAGGTGGATTGTTAACTCGGTGACCTTCTTGTTGAAATCTGCTGACATGAGTTTGGCAATGGAGCCTTCTGGTCCGGGGTTGCCTGCTTTTGCAGCTTGTGCACCGCGCATCACGGTGTAGCGCAATGCTTCGCTCGCACAAAACAAATGCATCATTTTGTCTTTGTCTGCAGCATTACGTTGGTTAGCGGGCTTCTCTTTCCAAATTCTGATGGTTTCATCAATCGGGCCGCGACGCTTTGCGTTTCCGCCACCGCCACCGCCAATTGCACTGCGTTCGTTCATAAGTGTGGTGAGCGCTGCACGCCAACCTTCGCCTACTTCACCGACGCGATGTGCGTCAGGTACGCGTGCATCGGTCATGTAGACCTCATTGAATTCAGCCTCGCCAGTGATTTGACGAAGTGGACGCACTTCAACACCAGGCGCATGCATGTCAAGAGCGAAGTAGGTCATGCCCTTGTGCTTCGGAGCATCTGGGTCTGTACGTGTAACGAGCATTCCCCAGTCGGCAAGGTGAGCAAGTGTGTTCCACACTTTTTGTCCGTTGATGATCCACTCGTCACCATCGCGAATCGCCTTAGTACCAAGACCAGCGAAGTCGCTGCCTGCACCTGGCTCTGAAAACAACTGACACCATTTTTCTTCACCGGTAAACATGGGGCGAAGAAAACGCTTTTTTACTTCGTCGCTTCCGTGTGTTGCGATAGTTGGACCTGCGAGAGCAATGAAGAATGTTGCGGGGTCTTGTGCTGCTGCGCCAGCGGCACGAAGACGTTCTTCGACGTGACGGTTGAGGTCGGGACGCATGTCAAGACCGCCGTGACCAGTGGGGAAATGAACCCATGCAAGTCCTCGGTCGAACCGTGCTCCACGGAACGTGACGTTGTCGACCTTCTTCGGGTCGAATTCTGCGAGAAGTGCATCAAGTGCCGCGTCAATGCGGGCGGTGTCTTTGTCTGTGGTGGAGGGTGCGCTCATTCATACAGTCTCGCCGTTTTTGAGGGGCGAGCGCAAAGTGGGCGCTAGATGACTGTTGCCCCGAAGATCTTGCCGACGGCCATGGTGATTCCCATGGCCACTAATCCGCCAAGAACGACACGGAATATTGGTTTTCCCGTGCTGGCCTTACCAAACCGGGCACTGACAAAGCCAAGACCAATCAGTGAGAAAGTGACGACCCCTAATGTCAGTGCCATTCGAGATGCGGCAGTTCCGAGCGCAATAGCAATCAGCGGGATAGCAGCTCCGAGCGTGAAAGCACCAGCGGACCCAGCAGCTGCCTCAATTGGGTTGGCGAGGTTTGCGCCGGTGATTCCCAATTCTTCTGCCAAGTGAGTGGCGAGTGCATTATTTTTCGTAAGTTCCTCTGCAACTTCGCGAGCCATGGCATATGGAAGTCCCTTGTTGGCATAGATCATGGTGAGCTCATCAAGCTCATGTTCTGGCATGGTTTCAAGTTCCCATTTTTCTTTGGCGATGTCAGCTTGTTCTGAGTCGCGTTGTGAACTGACTGACACGTATTCACCAAGTGCCATAGAAACTGCACCGGCAACAAGACCTGCCATGCCGACAGAGAGAATTGCACTACGACTTGAATCTGCTGCAGCGACACCAAGCACTAAGCATGCGGTAGAGATGAGTCCGTCGTTGGCGCCGAGAACCATTGCTCGTAGTAATCCGATGCGATGTGATGCGTGCCGTTCGAGATGTGCCATCTCTCTATCATGCCATCTGGCGGTGGCAAATAGTGAGTGGATAGTTGTTAGTTACACCAAACGGTAGATGTCGTAATCGACAACGTTTTGACCAGGTGCGCCAATGGCAATGCCCTGCATCTGGGTGAGCCATGTGTAACGTTCGTCACCAGTCTCGAATAGAGGTGCCGTAACGATGCGGGGCTTGCCGTCAGCACCAGGTGCCATGATGCCCTTGTATGACATATGGATGGCTGCGCCGTCATCAGTGTTGATGACGATTCGTACGTCGAGTTGTGCGGTGCCATCGGCACGCATGGTGAGCCAGTCGGCACCCAAGTCCTCAATTGTGCCGTTGAGTTTCGGACCTTTCACAGTTCCGCCGGTGACACGAACAATGACACGTGTGCCGTTCGGTCCATTGGGAATCACGATGGGTGGATTTAGTGTCGCATTGATGTGAAACAGGAATTCGGCAGGAAGTGATGTGATGTCGCTCATGGTGCGACTGTAGACGGTTTTTTACAGAGGTCCGTGATTGAGGTGCGGCAGAACAAGTTCTGCAAAACGTTGGGCTTCATCTTTATGCGGATAGCCCGAGAAAATAAAGGCTTCGATGCCCATGTCTTCGTATCGGTGGATCTTGTCAATGACTTGTTGAGGCGTGCCCACGATGGCCGCGCCGCATCCGCTTCGGGCTTTTCCGATACCGGTCCAGAGGTAGGGCTCAACAAAGCCGTCAGAACCAGCCGCTTCTCGCAGTTCGGCTTGGCGACGAACACCAACGCTTGCGCTATCAAGCGAGCGAGAACGAATTGCTTCGCCAGTAGCGGCATCGACAGCAGAAATCAGATGCGCTGCAGCATTGCGTGCTTCGTCTTCTGTGTCGCGAACAATGACATGCACGCGATATCCGAACTTCAATGTTCTGTTGTATGCGGCGGCGCGGGAGCGAAGATCGTCGATTGTTGCCGCGATGGTGTTCTCAGTATCAGGCCACATGAGGTACACATCTGCAGCGGCGGCTGCGACATCACGAGCTTCGTCACTTAAACCACCGAAATAAAATTGTGGTGCTTGTGGAGATTCACGACAGATGCGTGGAGCATCTATGTGCAACTGAATGAATTCACCATCAATGTCAAGCCGTTCACCATTGAGCAAAGTGCGAAGCGATGTCATTGTCTCCAACGTGCGTGAATAACGGTGGGCGCCATCTAGAGATTCGCCTGGCATCTCTGAAGAAATGATGTTGATGGAAAGCCTGCCATTAAGAATTTGATTCAGCGTTGCTAGTTGACGCGCCAACTGTGGAACCCATAATTCGCCACAACGAATGGCGGTCAGCAGTTTCATGTTTGTGATGGTCGGCGCCATAGCGGAGGCGAATGCAAGTGTGTCGATGCCGAGGTCGTAACCAGAGGGAAGTAATACGTTGTCAAAGCCGACATTATGCACTGTGCGAACAATGTCGGAACAATGTTTCCAACTGCTTTGCAGATTGGTGTCGACGATTCCTAATTGTTCGTAGTCGTCATCGCATAATGCGCTGAACCAACTGATTTCACTCATGGCAAGGGTGTTCCATCACTGGCTTGGATGATTGCGTAGACATCAGTACGGGTAAGTGACACAGATGTTGCTAAGGCCAATTCAGAGATACGCGAAGGTGTTTGTGTGCCGATGATTGCTACGGGGCGCGATGGGTGAGCAAGAACAAAAGCAATAGCAATTGCAGAGCGTGTGACGTTTTCGCGAGCAGCGAGATCATCAAGCACTGCACGCAATTCGGGTGCTACGCCCTTGCCGGTAGCAAGTGCACCGCCAGCAAGCGCGCTCCAAGCGAGGGGAGTGATTCCCGATTCCATACATAAGTCGAGAGTGCCATCGCGCAGTGGGTCAAGATGTGTTGCGGACAGCTGTGGCTGTGTTGTTGCAAGGCCGTTGTCAACGAATGCGTTAAGCGCAAGTGTCTGAGTGACAGAGTAGTTCGATACTCCGAATTCGCGAACTAGACCTCGTGAACGCAAAGAACTGAATGCTTGAGCAATTTCCTCGGGGTGGGTGAAGTTGTCGGGGCGATGTATTTGATACACGTCGACATGGTCAACACCCATGCGAGACAAAGACGCTTCGCATGCGCTGGTGATGTATTCGGCTGAAGAGTTGTACGGAACACCTGGGATGATGCCACCTTTGGTGGCAAGAACGATTCTGTCGCGTAAACCAGGAACAGCTGAGAAAACTCTTCCGAGTGCTTCCTCGCACGCACCAAAGTGAGTGCCGCCCCAGTCAAGGCCGTATACATCTGCATTGTCAATCAGTGTCATGCCTGCATCAACAGCTGCAGAAATAACTGCGATGTTTTCTGCATCAGAACCGGTGAGTCGCCAACAACCAATTGATAGTGGGCCAACGTCTCCCAGTTCTCCAATAGCGCGTGCGGACGAGACGTCGAGAAGTTCACTCATTTTTCTATTCTTTCAAATCGGGTGACGCGATGAAT
>JBAXUC010000033.1:0-12986 GCA_037129855.1 Actinomycetota bacterium
TACTCGTACCAAGCAAACCAAGGCAGAAGTGCGCTCTGAACTCACAGATCGCATTAGTGAATATCTCACCACGCATCCCGGCGCAACACTGAACGAAATATCTATCGCACTTGCTGCGCCACTTCCTGCAATCACTACAGCAGCGCGTCCTGTCGAATGGTTGATTCTTGGTGATGACGAACTAACGGAACCAACAGAGCGTGTTGAGTCACAAACTATTTCTGTCACGCGCGATCGCGCACGCGGCGCGTTGCAAGCAGCAAACCTCATGGCGTCGCCACTTACGCATAATGCGTACACGGCGTTGTTGCGCAGTGGTCGTATTCAAGGCCCTAGCGTTGCGCGCATTGTGCAATTATTTGGCTCGTGGTCGGCCGCGTGTTCTTCAGTCGGAGTTTCTAGTGGTGAAGCATTGCGTTCAAACTACGAACGTACGTGGAATGAAGAACAACTATTCGGTTTTGTTGAGCGTTTCCTGCGTGAACCAGCGCATCATGGCGCAAGCCACCAGTTTGATTTATGGCGTTCAACCGTGAACAGCACGCAGAAGGTGCCCTCACTTGGCACCGTGCGCAACATCCTTGGTGGAACCTGGGGCGATATTCGCACTGCAACACTGCGCCGCATGCGCGCTACGTGGGCTAACTAATACGCGTAATTGCCATGTGTCGCACAAGCGGCTTGCCTGGCATCACAACATACGGTTCGGTGTTAATGCCGTTCGGCGGCCCCGACTGTGGTTCAAAACAAATACCCGCTGGGTTTGCATTGTAGATAACCCAATGCGAACAATCGCTTGAGATTTCCACTTTCACATCACCAATCGTTAGCCACGGCATGGTTATCGGCTTTACGAAACAGTCGTCGTATTTACGATGTGGCACAGGTACGCGTTGATTAGTAGTGATGCCACTGACATCTTGTTGCAACATGGCAGTGAAGTTGTGGTGCGAATGGCGTGGTGGCAAAAACCACGGATGCCAACCCACTTGTGCTGGCTGTGGTTCTAATGCGTCAAGTGTGAGCGTGAACAACACATCACCATCAACAACATCAATCACATGAGTCACTGTTCCGGTAAACGGCCAATCAGTACCTAGATCACATGTCATCGTCACTTTTGCTGGTAACTGTTCGACAACAGTCCACTGCACATCAAGCACGGTGCCATGCATTGCATTTGGCGGCAATCGCAACGGCAATTCATATTGCAGTCCGCGAAACATCAGAACGCCATCACGCACGCGGCCAGCAAATGGAACCATGGGGTAGAGGCCCCAGCCCAATGTGTCGTCAGCGGCAGTTACCAATAATTCTGTGCCGTCCATAATGAGAGACGACACGCGTCCACCAGCTGATGTATCGATAGAAACGACGGTAGAACCCGCAGATAATTGCACAATTGGCACCTAGCCACGATAACCACAGCACATGGATTCCGTGTCGGTAGCGTAAGAACTTGTGCGCGGCTTAGGAACTCTCATCAATACCTCCACGGTCATTGTGGGAAGTTCGGTCGGTTATTTCATTGGCCACCGAATTCGCGAATCAATTCGCACCATCGTTGTGCAAGTCATTGGTCTCGCCACAGTCATCATGGGCATTAGCAACGCCATGGATACGCACAACTTGGTATTCCCACTTGTGGGCATGGTCATTGGTGCCGTCATCGGCGAATTACTACACATTGAAGAACTTCTCGAAGGATTTGGCGAGCGCCTCAAGAAACGCTTTGCCAAAAAGTCAGATGACTCAAGCACGTTCGTTGAAGGTTTTGTCACTGCAACGTTGCTGTTCTGCATTGGCCCTATGACAATTCTTGGCGCAATTGAAGACGCCAGTGGTCGCACGCCGCAGTTGTACATCATTAAAGGAACGCTCGACGGCTTCATGTCGATCATCTTTGTCTCCATCTATGGCATCGGCGCAGCCTTCAGCGCGATCGGCGTTTTCGTTGTTCAGGGCCTGCTCACCCTTGGCGGCACTGGTATTGATTCTTTGCTCGATGACCGCATGAGAACAGAGCTATTTGCCGCCGGCGGATTCACGGTTCTTGCCATCGGTCTCAATCTGCTCGAAATCAAGAAAATTAAACTCGGATCACTTCTCCCAGGACTCATAGTGACGCCCATCCTTGTGGCCATTTTCGCCCGTTAACCCCGAATTCAGTCCCTGACGACTAGGCAGCATTTCATCCCTGCCCTACAATCAAATAGTGACGATGACGCGCATCTTTCGAGCCTTCTGTGTAGGTGCAATTGTCATATCCGGAGTCGCCATCACGCCGCTATCAGCAGCAGCTTCCAGCACCTCTGAATACGTCATTGTGGAACGCGACGGAAGTGTTGAAGTTCGTACGCTTACGCAGGCGCAAGCAATCAAGACCTCCATTGATCCGGCAGTGCGAATTGTGCAGCCAAACAATTCGTTCCAAGTCGATGACACCTCGGCAGACATTGTCACCGGCTTGTCAGTGCCAACGAATGCACAGGTTGGCGACGTTGTTCCCGGCCGTTACATCGTTCGGTTTGCTAGCAACACTGCAAGTGCTGTTGCTGCCGCATCGTTGACTTCTGGTGTCATCACCACATTCTCAAATGCAATAAATGGCTTTGTAGCAAATCTCACTGACTCAGAAGTCGCAACTCTGCAATCGAATCCGAATGTTGTCGGCATTGAAGCCGATCGAATCATTTCGGCATCAACTGACCAACCAACACCAGGTTGGGGCCTTGACCGTATTGACCAACGTGCGCTTCCCCTTGACCAGAAGTATTCGTACACAACAAGCGGAGTCGGTGTAACCGCCTACGTTGTCGACACCGGTATCAACAGCACACATACTGAATTCACGGGGCGCATCAATTCCGGTTTCACAGCAATCTCTGACGGCAACGGTACGGAAGACTGCAATGGTCACGGAACTCATGTATCCGGAATTATTGCTGGCACAACGTACGGGGTTGCGAAATCTGCATCTATCGTGCCAGTTCGAGTTCTTGGGTGCGACGGATCGGGCTCCTTATCTGGTGTTATTTCGGGTGTGAACTGGGCAATCACAAATCACCTACCCGGTGTTCCAGCAGTGGCCAACCTCAGTCTCGGTTCCACATTCAGTGCATCGTTGAACACGGCAGTAGCCAATGCAGTAATTGACGGCATCACGGTTGTTGTGGCAGCAGGAAACGACAACGCCAATTCGTGTAACTACTCTCCAGCAAGTGCACCATCTGCAGTCACAGTTGGCGCCACAGCTTCGAATGATTCGCGAGCATCGTATTCAAACTATGGATCATGTGTTGACCTGTTTGCTCCGGGCTCAAGCATCTCGTCTGCATACAAAGGTTCGACCACCGCTATAGCCAGCTTGTCTGGAACCTCTATGGCGTCGCCATTTGTTGCTGGTATCGCCGCTGTGTACCTAGAGGATCACATATCGGCCACGCCCGCCGCCGTGACCACTGCCATTACGGATGCGTCAACACGCGATGTTGTTACCAGTGCTGGCGTTGGTTCGCCAAACAAATTGGCATATTCAGCATCGTTCGCAGCAGTGCCTGCCACTGTTCCTTCAGTGCCGCTTGCACTCACCGCAACACCATCGTCACAATCTGTATCGCTTGCATGGTCGGTTCCAGCATCTGATGGCGGATCAGCAATTACTGACTACAAAGTTGAATACGCATTGAGCAACAGCACTACATGGACAGTCTTTGCACACACCGCTTCTACCGCACGAACTGCGAACATAACTGGCCTGACAAATGGAATGCAATATTCATTCCGAGTCTCGGCTGTGAACGCCGTTGGAACCGGAATCGCAACTAGCCCTGTGTTTTCCACTCCGGTCGCACCTGCACCGTTGAGTGCACCACGCGGTCTTGGCGGCAAAGTTGGTCGTCAATCAGTCACGTTGTCGTGGCTAGAGCCGCTCACCACCGCAGGGGCTTCCATTACCGATTACATCATCGAGTCTTCGGTTAATGCCGGTACTACATGGTCAATCGTGAACGATGGCGTGTCTGCCGCATTGACAGCCACTATCACTGACCTGTTAGGCAACGTTGCGTACACATTCCGGGTTAAAGCAGTGAACGCAACAGGCACGAGTCCTCCAAGCGACACCGTGGTGCTCACGCCGGCGGCGCTTGACCCACCAAGCGCTCCGCGTTCGTTAGCGGTGTATGCCTCGTTTAACGGAGCAACGTTGTACTGGGCAACGCCATTATCTGATGGCGGAAGTCGCATCACTGGTTATCGCACTGAGTACTCTGCTGATGGCGGCACAACATGGACACGCTCCGATGTCATCTCAGTTACCAACCGTTCCATGTCGTACACAAATCTTGTCGGTGGGGTACTGCATAAGTTCCGCGTGTATGCAATCAACGCAGTTGGATCAAGCGAAGCCTCATCTGTTGTTGAAGCAACTCCCGTCGCAGCCACCGTGTCTTCCCAGCCGCGTTACTTTGACGGGTTCTTGTCTGGCACCACTGCGTATTTGTCATGGACGCGCCCCGCAGTTACTGGTGGTACCGCTATTACGTCGTACACCACATGGAAGTCGACCGATGACGGCATTACGTGGTCGAGCATCGCCGTTACTGAAGCCAATGTTCGTAACGTTCGAGTAACTGGCCTCGCACCTGGCGTGCCATATCAATTCCGAGTCACCGCAGCCAATGCTGTTGGCAATAGCGCTCCGTCTTCCACTCTTTCATTGCAAGTGCGCATTGCTGGTACTCCGAACCCACCGTCGTCTATTCGCGCAACGGTGAGCACAACCTCAATCACGCTTGCATGGTCAGCAGTCGTGGCAAAGGCCGCACCGGTTACTGACTACATCATTGAATATCGCACTGATACTTCTGCAGCTTGGTCAATATGGAATGACGAAGTCTCAACTGCAGTAACAACAACTCTGACGAATATGACCCCCGATGTCCCAGTGTCTCTGCGGGTAAAAGCTGTTAATGCATATGGTGCAAGTCCGCCATCTGCCATTGTCACTGTCACACCTCGCACAGTTGCCACACTGCCTTCTGCTCCGCTATCAGTCACCACCACAGCCGGCGACACACGAGTAGCTGTTCGCTGGGTAACGTCCGCAAGTAGCGGTGGGTCAG
This sequence comes from Actinomycetota bacterium, assembly GCA_037129855.1. Lineage (GTDB taxonomy): Bacteria > Actinomycetota > Acidimicrobiia > Acidimicrobiales > Ilumatobacteraceae > UBA2093. The sequence goes on from JBAXUC010000033.1 coordinate 5,127, forward strand.
CAATCTTGTCGTACACCGTCACCTCGACACCAGGTGGTTTTACCTGTACAACATCTACCAACGCTTGTGTTGTTACTGAACTAACTAATGGCGAGTCGTACACATTTACTGTGACAGCCAAGAATGCCGTTGGCACCAGCGTTGCATCCGCGCCAAGCGCTGCAGTGTCTCCAGTCGCTAGTGGTTCTTCAACAAGGCCGGCGGCATCATGGGGACTTGATCGCACTGATCAACGGGCATTGCCGCTTGATGGCCAAATTACACGCGGTGGTACTGGTGCGGGAGTTTCTGCATACATCATTGACACCGGCGTCTACGCCGCTAGCGCAGAATTTGGCAACAGAGTTGTTAGCGGTTACACAGCATTTAATGATGGCAACGGCACTGATGATTGTCATAGTCACGGAACGCATGTGGCGGGGACGGTTGCCGGAAGTACCTATGGGTTTGCAACCCAAGCGACCATTGTTCCCGTACGAGTTCTTAATTGCGACGGCTCCGGATCTACTGCTGGCATCGTTGCTGGAATTAACTGGATTATTCAACACCATGTTGCTGGTACTCCAGCAGTGGCAAACATGAGTCTTGGCAGCATGAGTGGTATTGACGTCGCCATCAACGATGCGGTCGCGCGTGGCGTTGCAGACGGAATTACTTTTGTTGTCGCAGCTGGCAACTGGTATTCCGATGCGTGTAACTATTCACCATCAAGCGAGCCAACTGCAATCACAGTCGGCGCAATTACGTTTAGCGATTACTACGGCGACTTCTCTAATAGCGGTTCGTGTGTTGACATTCTTGCGCCGGGCGTACAAATAATTTCGGCTGCAATCAGTAGTCCGACAGCAACCTCCACTAAATCTGGAACCTCAATGGCGTCTCCGCATGTTGCCGGTGTAGTGGCAAATATGTTGGGCAATGCACCAACCATGACTCCTGCACAAGTTGCAACACAACTGGTTGCTAACGCCACGAGAACGACTCTGACTGGTCTTCCAGCCGGTACCACCAATGCATTGCTCTACCAACAACCAGCGTCGGCTAACTCGTTCTCGCTATCTGCAGAAGTTGATAGTTCTGCAACTACCACAGACATCACCGCAGATGATTCCTCAGTTGTTGCGTATGAAGAAGATCCCGGCGTTCCACAACAGCCCACGGTGACAGTGCCTCCCAAAGCCAATGACCCAGTTACGCCTCTCCCAGTAGTGGAAGCACCTGCCAAGCCAACACCAGCACCAGCACCAGCAACACCAGCACGTGACACACCAGTTGACGCCGTAGTGATGCCACCAACGCCGAGTCAACGTATGTCTGTGTCGTCCGCACCCGAACCGGCCGCACCACTATTTACTAGCGCAATGACGAAGATTTCCATTGGCAAAATCACTCGCGTCGGTAAGCGACTTCGCGTGTTCGTAAACACACCAAATGGTTCGCAGGTCTCGCTCTACCGAAACGGAAAACTTGTAGGAAAAGGCACGAAGAAAGTCTTCATGGTTCCCGTATCAGCAATAAAGAAGCAAAGCTTCACCGCAGTGATTTCAATTTCCGGTGCATTTGTTTCATCAGCTTCTGTGTCATTGCCTGTGCGCACTGCAGCAGCGCGTTAACAAATGAATATCCGTCGTTCTGCGTTCGCACTTCTGTGCGCCACTGCACTTGCAGTAGGGATACTGCCAACTTCACCAGCACAGGCAGTGGAAGGAACTACAGACGAAATCGTGTGGCTTCCATGCGGACAAATTGAATGCGGCAAAATTTCGACTCCCGTACGCAAAGGTCTTGCTACCAGTGGCACGGTTTCTATCTCGCTATATCGGCGAAAGGCAACCTTAGGTTCATCACCGCGCACTCTGTTGTTACTACCTGACAGAGAGTTCGGCTCAGACGCGCGCACCATGACAGAAAAGGCCGTGCTCACATTCGGAACCGCTATTACACAGTTCAATGTCATTTCAATTGCACCGCGCGGTGCAGTAGATGCAGTCATGCCAGTTGGAAGCGAAACTGAAATTGGCACACTCGACATGGTGAACGATCTCGAAGCGGTGCACTCAGCGTTGCATGTCAAAAAGGTGTCCATCATGGGGTGGGGTAGTGGTGCCACCACCGCTACTGCGTTGATTATGCAAAACCCATCAATAGTTCAAGCAGCTGTTCTTGATTCGCCGATTGACCCGTCATCCTCAATGGTCAAGCAGGCTCAACAACACATCACAGCAACAGCACTTGGTGTTGAAACTGCCATGCGGTGGTGTGCATCGCATCTGTCTTGCCCCATGAACGCCAACGTGGCCAAAGAACTCGACTTGTTGAAAACAAATATTCGGCTAGCGCGTGTTGACCCTGCCATTACTTATGTTGCAGTTGCTCGTGCCGCTGTACGAACCATTGTCACGGGCAATGCACAACAGCTATTTGCTGCCATAACAGCAGCCAACAACAAAGATTCCCAGCCACTATTGGCCCTCATCGGAGCTGCCCCAACCGTTGCCAACGCATATGGCCGTTGCGCCGATGTGTCGCGTGCAGACGCCAAAAGAATCGCTCAGGCTCATGCGGCTGTAAAGCCACACAAATTCACTATCGGTTCAGAAGCTGCGTTGTATGCCCTCTGTGCGCAAATTTCTGAATCTGCACAGCCACTCGGCACAGTAAAACCAGCAGTTCTGGCTAAGGGTGCGCGAGTACTTGTCAACATAGCCCGCGGTGACCAAGTGACAGCCCCGTATGTTGCGCGCACAATGGCACAGCAAATGAAATGGGCCTACGCATCGGTCTATGCGAACCGTCATTTAGTAGTTGGCTATGACAATGCCACCACAGTTGCAGCTATGAAGTTCCTCGCCAATTAGGCGAACAACTACTTACAGACCGGCGAAGTCCCGAATTAGCGCAGCTAATTCCAACGGCGTATCACCCTGCACGCTGTGGCCAGCTTCCAATACATGTTCAACGCGCGCATGAGGCGCACGCTTCACCAACTCTGCTTCATCTTCATCCGTCACTACTGATTGCTTACGCATTCCACGAACAAACATCAGTGGCTTAGTAAAGCCAGACACCACATCCCACAACGGCGCTGTCGACGGACGCTTGTCGCCATCTTCCATAGCTGCTTTCATCTCTGGTAGCGGTGGTGCATCGGCACGGCGGTAACGCCACACCCACGAACCATCGTCTTCTTGCAATGCATTGTGCAAAATACCGCGACGCAAACTTTCCACAGTACGTGTGGGGTTGAACTCAATCGTTCGCGCCAACAAGTCTTCAAACGAAGGAAACGTTGCAGGACCATTCACAAAGTCAGTGATCTGCTTCGTCTTTTCTTGGTTCACACCTGGCGTGATATCCACCAACGCCATCTTGCGCACCAAGTCTCCATGGTCACGTGTCAACGCCAACGTAGTAAGACCACCTAATGACATTCCGACAACTGCCAACGCATCAGGCGCCAACGCACGAATCACAGTGGCAATGTCACCTGCATTCTGTTGCATCGGCAATGCACCGGCATTGAATTCGGCTGCAGAATCAGAATGGCCATGACCTGGCAAGTCAATACACAGCACCGGCACACCAAGCGCAAGCGCAACCGTGTCCCAGGTATGCGCATTCTGTGCGCCACCATGCAAGAACACAAGACGCGGAGAACCCGTGCCCCACTTCAACGCTGACAGCTTCCTAGTGCCATCTACAGAAATGAATTCTCGGGAAACTACTGGGGGACCCGCATATGCAATGCCATATTCCGATGCATTTTCATGAAACATCGAGAACTCGTCGTATGAGACCTTTTCAACCATGAAACGAGCGTAGTGAATAGGGGGGTCATGCAGATAGACAGAGAGTCATGGCACGTGACCATATATATATCAATGGGCTCCGGCTCATGGCTCTTGTTGGTGTGTTGCCGCATGAACGCGAAGGTCTTCAGCCTCTCCAAGTCGACGTTGACCTTGAAGTTGATCTGTCAGAAGCTGGCATCACCGACAATCTTGATGACACTGCCAACTACGGCGCAATCTCTCAGGCCATCGCTGAAGTAGTGCGCGAATCAACAGACGTGTTACTCGAGCGTCTCGCTGCTCGCATCGCAGACCGTGTTTTGCATTTCGATCATGTGGAAGTCGCGAACGTCACTCTCACCAAACTTCGCCCACCAATTCCCGAAGACCTCGTGTCATCAGCCGTGCGCATTGTGCGTACCCGTGTCGACATGCGCGTCCCTGCTCGCCACCGCGCCATCGTTGCACTTGGTTCCAACCTCGGCGACCGCGTTGCCTACTTGCGTTTCGGTCTCGACAGCCTTCCAAACGTCATCGCACAGTCACAAGTGTTCGAAACAGACCCGGTAGGCGGACCTGACAACCAAGGCGCATACCTCAACATGGTTGCCATTGTCGATACAGACCTTGACCCATTCGCTCTACTGCGTCGCTTGCTACAAATCGAAGCCGACGCTCACCGTATACGTGTTGAACGCTGGGGTCCTCGCACCCTCGACCTCGACATTCTCTTCTACGACGACTACACACTCACCAGTGAAGAACTCACCATTCCGCACCCACGTTTCTCAGAGCGTCGCTTTGTCCTTGAACCACTTGCAGAAGTTGCCAGCGAACATTGCCCGTCACATTGGCGTGATCGTTTGCCGCAATACGGCGTCTACCCACGCGGTCCTATCGACTCACTTGTCGCACACGTCACCACTTCGTGACATCCATTGCACTCTTAGTGCCTGCCTTCAATGAGGCACAGGCCATGCCACGCACCGCCCTTGTCATGCGCGAAGCCCTTGACGCCGGTGTTGTCACATCTGCCACTGTTCTCGACGGCGGCTCTACCGACGGCACAGCGAAAGAAGCACTGCAATTTGGCATTCGTTCTCTCCACATCCCAAGCCTGCAACCAGAACTTGGCCCTGTCTTAGGTAAAGGCGATTCGCTCTATCGCGGCGTTCATGCCGTCCCTGCTGACTGGTATGTCTTTCTCGATGCTGACCTTGGCAACATCTGTATTGATCACATCACCGCACTCACGCAACACATCGGCGAACCCAACATCTCGTTCATCAAAGGCGGCTTTGTTCGTGTTGATGAACACGGCGAACCCCGTGACATTCCCGCCGGCCGCGTAACCGAACTTGTCGGCCGGCCACTTCTTCGTCGCGCAGCACCACAACTGACGTATCTCTCACAGCCACTCAGCGGCCAAGTAGCCATTGAAGGAAACCTCGCACGTTCACTTAGTTTCGTCACCGGCTACGGCATTGAAATCGCAATGCTTATTGACGTCTTTCGCCAAGTCGGCACAGACGGCATCGTCGAAGCCGACATGGGCACCATCAACAACCGCTACAAGCCAGACGACGCTCTTGAAGACGTTCGCGACCAAGTACTTGCCGGCGCTGCTCTACGCATCATCACCATGCCCGACTACGGCCTTGTCATGCACGGCCAAGTCACCAACCGCGACTAGTCGGCGGGGCGAAGAACGTGGTCGAAGATGACCCCAATTTCTTGGCCAATGGTCCAGTCGTCGCCGACTGTGTTGGTCATCGTTGCCCGCACCAACGAGCCGTCAACGGACATCCGTACCACCACGGTTTTTAGTGGGCCAGCAAACGCGAGACTCTGCACAATCCCGCGAAATGAATCTGGCTCTGCATCGCTGACGACTTGCGTATGTTCTGGCCGTACCAGAACTTCTTTGCCACCAATCACTACCGCGTTTGTTTCACCAATAAAGGTTGCAACAAATGCCGTGCTTGGGTTGTCGTATATCTCTCGTGGCGTGCCAACTTGCTGAATCACACCATTGCTCATCACGCACACGCGATCTGAAATGGTCAGCGCCTCATCTTGATCATGAGTCACAAACAATGTGGTTGTGCCGGTTCGCTTCTGCAGCGAACGAATTTCTTCGCGCACTTCAACACGCACCTTTGCGTCTAACGCACTCAGCGGTTCGTCCAATAGCAGCACTGTTGGTTCAATGGCCAACGCACGTGCCAAGGCCACGCGTTGTTGCTGCCCGCCAGACAATTGGTGCGGATACCGATGACCAACATCGACTAGTCGCACAAGGTCGAGCATTTCAGACACCACAGATGCACGCTTCTTCTTGTCCATCTTGCGAATGGATAGACCAAACCCAATGTTCTCTGCCACGGTGAGGTGGGGAAACAAGCTGTAGCTCTGAAACACCATTCCCATATTGCGCTTTTGTGGTGGAACCGGCTCAATGTTGTGGCCATTCATAATCAGTCGGCCGGCATCGAATTTTTCGAACCCTGCAGCAACCCGCAATGCAGTTGTCTTGCCACATCCGCTAGGGCCAAGAATGGAAATCAGTTCGCCCTTCTGAATAGACAAAGTGAATGCAGACAACGCCTCTAGGTCGCCGTACTTTTTCGTAACGTGGGCAAATTCAAGCTGGCTCATGGTGTCATTCTGATTTCTTGTGAAGATGATGTCGGAGATTTTTTCTGAACACGGCCAAGGACCATAAACAGAACAGTGGTGAGAACTAGCAATAACAATGCGACTCCCATGGCGCCCTGGGGTTCACGGCCCTGGGCTTCCACCATGTATGTCGGCAGTGTGCGCTTCAACAGAAGCGAAGAAATAGCGAATTCACCCATCACAACAGCGAACGCCAGAAACGACGTTGTCAAGATTGCGGTCCAAAGATTCGGAATCAACACTTTGCGAAAGGTCTGTTGCCACGAAGCACCAAGAGAACGAGACGCATTCACCAACGTGTGCAGGTCAAGTGCCGCAAACCCGACATCAAGGGTTCGGTATGCAAATGGCAAACACAAAATGACATACAGCGGCACAAGACCGTAGTTGCTCGACACAATCCAGGGCACGGTGTCGCGGTACGCACCTGATACGCCAACAACCAACGCAATTGGTGGAACAACGTATGCCAACAACGAGACAACTTCTGCGACCATTTTCCATTGCACAGCTCGCAAGTGAAGCCACAAAACAGTGGGTAGCAGCAATGCCAAAACAACAAGAACAGTGACCACACCTAATCGCACGCTTAGTAAGAAGGCTGGTTGAAACTTGTCGTCACTAATGGTGTTCATTAGCCCACGAATAGTCCACCGCGAAAGAATGGTCTTACGACCCAACAGAGACATCGGTACGCGTTGCATGGCAAAGCGAGTCATTGCCAACATGGGCACTATGAAGAATGCGCCCACCACAATGATGACGGGCCATTCCCACGTTGTTCGGCGCTTGTTCATGCGGTTCTCCACCGTTCTGCACGTCGCCGAAGAAGCAAGTACCCAGTCATCACAAACAGCAAGATCAACACCATCCATGCTGCAAGCGCATATCCAAGGTTGCCTTTACCTGTAATGGTGTTTCCCTGCAGATAGAAACGAATCTGCACCGGCACCAACCGTGAGCCGCCACTTGACAACGCATAGGCCGTTGCATACGCACTGAACGCATTAGCAAACAACAACAACGTGCCACCCAACAGCGATGGCGTCAAAATAGGCAAGCCAACACGGCGCCAATACTGAAATGGTGAAGCGCCAATATTGATAGCAGCCTCGCGCCACGTAGGGCGTAACCCATCGATAGCGGGCAACATCACCAACAACATCAATGGAATTTGAAAATACAAATAGACAACGACAATGCCCCAGAAGTCGTAGATCTTGAAACCATTGCCGTAGAGGTCAAGGCCATTGTGGTACAAGATGCGAGTAAAGAGTCCTTGTGCACCAAGTGATGCAATAAATGCAAAGGCCAAGGGAATACCACCCAGGTTTGCAGCAACACCTGAAAACCCTGTGACCAAATTGCGCAAGCGGCGAGGGCGTTCAAT
>JBAXUC010000034.1:0-12356 GCA_037129855.1 Actinomycetota bacterium
TTGTACTTCAATGTGGCGTGGCCATGTGAGGTAACGCTCAATATAAATTTCGTCGCGACCAAAGAAGCTCTTTGCTTCGCGTTGTGCTGAATCCATTGCTGCCTGAACTTCGTCTGCTGACTGCACCACTTTCATGCCGCGTCCGCCACCACCGAATGCAGCTTTAATTGCTAATGGCCAACCGTGTTCGTTTCCGAAGTCAGAAATTTCTTTTGCCGAGGTAACAAATTCTGTTGTACCGGGAACGATTGGTGCTCCACCGCGCAGTGCTGCTTTACGGCTAGAGACTTTGTCACCCATTTCGTCGATTGCTTCTGGTGGTGGTCCGATGAATGCAACGCCCATGGCTGTGATGGCACGAGCGAAGTCTGGGTTCTCAGAAAAAAATCCGTATCCGGGGTGAACGGCGTCCGCGCCACTGTCCGTGATTGCTTTCAGAATTGCTTCCGTGTTGAGGTAGCTCTCAGCTGCTGTTTGCCCACCAAGTGCATACGCCTCATCAGCGAGACGTACGTGAAGGGCATTGCGATCGAGCTCGGAATAGACCGCAACGGTGGCAATTCCCATCTCTCGGGCAGCTCGGATTACTCGGACAGCGATTTCGCCGCGGTTGGCGATAAGGATTTTCTTCAGCACAGGTGACAATCTTTGTCTAGTGGACCCCTCAATTGCTAACTCATCGAGCCCATGGCTCATTCAGACCGTTTCCGAGACAGGAAGTACCAACGCTGACCTCATGGCGGCGGGGGTTCTCGGAGCGCCCGGCCGCAGTGTTCTGAGGGCGGATTTCCAATCGGCGGGCCGCGGGCGCCTAGACCGCACGTGGGAGGCGCCCCCTGGGGCCAACCTGCTCGTCTCGCTCTTGTTTCGCATCATCCCGGCGCACCTCCATGTACTAACCCAAGCAGTGGCGCTGTCGGGAGTTATTGCGGCGCGTGAACTGTGCGGCGTGCAAGCCCAGTTGAAGTGGCCAAACGACATTCTGGTTGGACAGGACAAATTGTCTGGCATATTGGCCCAAGCAGCCCCTGTTGATGACAGCGGGCGCGTGCCGTTCGTTGTGGTGGGCATTGGATGCAATCTGTCGTGGGCACCACCTGGTGCAGCGTCGCTTGCTAGTTGTGGTTGGACACGTGCAGTGACGCCCGATGAGTTTCTTGCAGCAATGCTTCCGGAGATTGATCGGCTCTTGATGCTTGACGATGACGCAATGCACGAGGAGTATCTGGCCAACCTTGCGACCGTTGGAACACAGGTGCGAGCCGAGATGCCGAATGGTGAACACATCATTGGTCGTGCTCTCACGGTGGAACCTGATGGTCGTTTAGTGATTCTCGATGACTGTGCAATAAGTCATCGAATTGACACAGCTGATGTAGTGCATCTCCGACCCGCCTCAGACTGACTACCGTGGTCATGTGCTGACTGATGAGAAATTCTCGCGACTTGCGGGGACCCCTCGATGGATGCTTGTGGCGAGCGTGGCCTTGGTTATGTCACTGGCTGGAGCTCTCGGCATTGTGCGGGCAACGAATTCGCATCTTGATTCTGTACGTCGGGTGCCTGCAGCAACTCCTGCATTGTCGCCACCGACTGACGGCGTGGAAAATTTCTTGTTAGTTGGTTCAGATTCCCGAGCCAGTGCCGACCCGTCTGATGAAGATTTTGCGACAGTGGGAACTGAGGAAGCCAACCCAGGCATGCGTTCAGACACGTTGATTCTTGTGCGGTACGACACCAAAGCAAAACAGGTTTCGATGATGTCAATTCCGCGCGACTTGTGGGTGCGAATGGCGGATAACGACAAATTTGCAAAAGTGAATGCTGCGTATCAGCGCGGTGCTGATGTTTTAGTGCGCACGGTGCAACGAGCATTGAATGTACCGATTCATCATTACATCGAAATTAATTTTTCTGGATTCAAGCAAATTGTTGACGCAATAGGCGGAGTCCATGTGTGTGTCGCTCATGCATCACGTGACAAAGCAACTGGTTTTTACATCGGTCGCAGGGCGTGCAAGATTCAATCAGGTGCTGAGGCGTTGAGTTATGCGCGAGCGCGTCATTTCGAAGAAAAGATTGATGGCGTATGGCGATTAGAAGGCACCGGAGACGTAGGTCGCGGCACGCGCCAACGCGCCTTTATGTCGATGCTTGCTAAAGATGCCGCAATTTATTTAGCGCGTCACCCACTTGATGCTCACAATGTTCTTGATGCATTTGCTGCAGCAGTGTCTATTGATGAACGGCTCGACCTCATTGATCTTGCGCGTAAATTACGACCCATTGGAGATGGGTCTGCCGTGTCGTACGCCCTGCCTGTGTCTGATGGTTGGGCCGGGAGCCAGTTTGTCTTTCGGCTAGCAAATGAGGCACCAGCCATGCTTGCGTACTTCGCAGGACTTGGCCCTGCGCCAGCAGTTGGCTAATCAGTTGCTGGAATTGATTGCGCCGCAGTTCTGCGCAGTTTGGTTGCAAATGCTTCGGCAGAAATGGGTTCACCAATTCGGTTGCCCTGTAACAAATCGCAACCGAGAACTTTGAGGCGTTGTACGTGATCTTCCGTTGTCACCCATTCGGCACACACAATCAAATTCAAAGAATGAGCCAACTGAATGAGAGAACGGACCATTGGGTCGTCGCCGCCATCTGTGCGTCCGACGTCGCGCACCAATGTGCCGTCAAGTTTCAGTAAGTCGGCGGGGAAGGTACGCAATGAAGCAAGAGACGAGTACCCGGCACCAAAGTCATCAACGGCGATGCGAACACCTTGGCGTTTGAGGGCAGTGACTGTACGCAGAACTGACGGATTGTTATCAACCAACGTTGCCTCAGAGGTTTCAAACACCAATTGAGAGCCTTCAAGATTGTTGTCACGCAAAATGGTGAGTGCACGATCAACAAAAGTGATGTCAGACAGTTGCCGACGTGATGCATTGACATGAATTGCCATGTTGCGATCAACAAGTCCGGTGGAAATCCATTCGGCAGTGGTGCGAGCACTTTCATTCAGTACCCAGTCACCGATGGGAGCGATAAGGCCTGATTCGTCTGCAAGGTCAAGGAAGGCGCCTGGTGCAAGTAAGCCGCGCGTTGGGTGATTCCAACGCAATAAAGCCTCTGCAGCAACAACGCGACCTGTATGTGCAGACTCAATGGGTTGAAAGACCACTGCGAATTGATCACCTGCAAGAGCTTGTTCAAGTTCTGATGCAAGTGTCTGGCGGGCTTTAGCTGCTGTACGCATATCTTCGCTGTACAGCTCTGATCTGCCACGACCGCGTTGCTTTGCGCGATACATGGCGGTGTCTGCTGACCGTAACAATGTGACTGCAGCATCTGCGGCAGATTCTGTATTCAGAAGTTCGGGCGTGGACATTGCAACGCCGATACTTGCGCCTGCTTCAATCTCGACACCTTGCAATACCAATGGGCCAGTAATCGACATGCGAATTCGTTCAGCAACGTCAAGGGCGACTTGTTCGTCTAATAGCCCTTCGCACAACACAACAAATTCGTCACCGCTGATACGGGCAACTAAATCACTAGGCCGAGTTGCTGCAGCTAGTCGGCGTGCAACAGTGACAATCAGTTGGTCGCCTACAGCATGACCAATGGTGTCATTGACATGTTTGAGTTTGTCGAGGTCAATGAACAACACTGCAACGCTTGAATGCGTAGTTCGACTGCGCTCGAGAGCTTCTGTTGTCTTTCTTTCGAACAACACACGGTTCGGTAATCCGGTTAGTGCGTCATGTGTAGCTTGACGCGCAAGTTCAGCTTGAGACTGGCGTTCTTCTGTGATGTCACGAGTAATAGTGGCCCAATGGTGAACGCTTCCGTTGGCATCTCGCACTACTTGTACAACAACTGACAGTGTGCGGGCAATGCCATCTGGCGATCGAAAGCCAATTTCGCCTTCCCAACGGTGAGAAGAATCGGCTGGTGGGGCAGCGTCAAGCAACACGCGAGGCAATTGGTCACGAACTGCTTGCATAAACGTGCGTGCGGCAACGTCGCCGGCACCAGCACCTGGGTCTGTGACGCCGATCAGTGTGCGAGCAGTGTCATTCGCAAACATCAATTCACCAACACGGTCAAAAACGAGCACAGCATCGCCAGAGACATCGAGTAGTCCGACAAGCTGGTCAGACAATTGACGCTGTGTTACAAGAGTGGTGCAATCAATTGCTGTGCCGATGTAGCCGGCAAGTGCGCCATCAATGAGAACTGGTTGGGTAGACACTTGGATCCACATGACTTCACCAGTTGCTAATCCAATGCGGAACTCAACAGTAAAAGTTTCTCCACTGTCGCGATGTTGTACCCAACGTCGTTCACATTCTGTTCGTTCCTGTGGCAATGCATTGACCCACGGGGCAGTACCAACACTGACAGGTGCACCTCCGAGAACTAATGCGCGGAATGCATCGTTGCCTGCAGTGAGTCGACAGTCGATGTCAGTCTCAAAGATGCCGATTGGCAGGGCGGTGGTGGAGAAGTCGATAGATGTATTCTCACAGATTGAACACCCTTAGCGGTGGAACAACCCCCCAGCGTGTTCGGTTCAGGGTGGCGGGGTCACTATCCTGTCAAGGATGCTTACACCGCAATTGTCTTCCTTGGGAGATCCTCTTTGTCTCATGACTATTCATGCTCATCCTGACGATGAGGCATCAAAAGGTGCCCCGACGGTGGCCAAGTACTTTGCTGAAGGCGTTCGTACCGTGCTTGTGTGCTGCACCGGCGGAGAAGAAGGCGATCTGCAGAACCCTGCTTTGCGCGAGCCAGGCCAGCCCTTTCACAACATGACGCCAGAACAAGAACGTGCTCATCTGGCAATTGTGCGCCCTGAAGAGCTGCGCAAATCCGTCGAGGCGATTGGCTTTTCGTCATTGCATATGTTGGGCTACCGAGATTCCGGCATGGCAGGGTCTGAATCAAACAACAATCCTGATTGCTTTCACATGGCAGATCTTGATGAAGCTGTTGGACGACTCGTTTGGCTGATTCGCTTGGAGCGCCCGCATGTGATTCTCACCTACAACGATGACCAGGCTAGTTATCCGCACCCCGATCACTTGCGCGTGCATGATGCCAGTGTGTTGGCATTTGATCGTGCAGGCGACCCTGCGTGGTACCCAGACGCTGGCGAGCCATGGCAGCCACAAAAGATGTATTACACGTTGTGGGCAAAAGAGCGCATCTTGGCAGTTCATGAAGCATTGGTATTGAAGTACGGCGAATCACCGTTCGATGAGAACTGGCGTAATCGCCCATCACAAGATCATCGCGTCACAACTCGTTTACACATTGGCGACTACCTCTACGCGCGTACTCAATCGTTGCGCGCACACGCAACACAAGTTGATCCGACTGCCAAGTTTTGGTTCGGACTTACCGATGCAGAATTATCTGATGTGTACCCATGGGAAGATTGGATTCTGGCGCAGAGTCATCATCGTGAGGTTCCAGAAGGAATGATGGAAACCGACATGTTTGTCGGTATTCGTTAGCCAAGACGCATGGCGTCGCGTAAAGCGCGATAGCCAATGAGCACAGCACCACTTGCAGTGACAGCGTTGCGCAGTTCATCGCTTGTGGCGAGCGTAAGGTCGTCGATCCATCCGATTGCAACGTCACCTAATGCGCGCACTTCTGCAGTATCAATTGATGGCTGTACGTGAATTTCAGTGACGCCAGCCTCAAGTGCACCAAGAGCAGAAAGAACTCGCTCACGACTGCCTGTGCGCCAGTCGTGGTCAAAATGATCAGGAAACACGATTCCTTCGTCCGCAGCTAATTGGCGGAATGGAAAACCAGCTGCTGATGCCGAAATTGTGGATGGCAAACGAATCGGAAGTTTGAATTCCACAGCCAGTTCGAGGTACACGTCAAAAAATTCGGGGCGCAAAGTGATGGATGTCAGATGTGGTGCAAGGTGAGAGACATCAATTCCCCACGCCAACGCACGTTCAATTTGGGCACGACATTCGCGTAGTACTTCGGTTGAATCGGCGTGTTCCCACAAGTCATCTACTGAACGGGGAAAGCCACCTTCGCCAGACAACAACGATGGTGCATGAGTGAGTGGGCCCCACCGGTACAACGGGTGTTCGGCATTGAGTGTGAGGTGAACGCCAATGTCTTCGCCGTTGTACTGATCAGCTGCATAACGGGCCCACGGCGCAGGCACCATGATGGATGCACATGTAGCAACGCCGTTTCGAATGGCTTGGTACACGCCTTCGGTTGCGCCATGACATGACCCGAGGTCGTCACAAGAAATTATGACTAGCCGAGCGTCGTCGCTGTAGCCCAATCGTGAGGCAAGAGAGCGGCTGTTTGGCATACAGAAACCCTACCCCCGACAATGTGCCCATAACCCGAGATTGGCTTGCTGCGCTGAATATGCAGCAGCGGCAAAGTCAGTTTCGAAAGCGGTGTTTGGTGCAATGGAAAGCGGTACGCCCCATCCGCCTGCAAGCAATTCATAGTTCACAAAGAGGTCATCTGCAGTTCGGTACACGTATGCCAATAGTCGTTTGTATTTGTCACGCGCTTCTGCATCGCGCACGATGTACACGTCAGTGCCTGGCGGCAGCAGTGCTGTTGTATGTGCAGATGCTTCAGGTCCCCAACATCCGACGGGTTTGGTGGGGTGCTTGGTCTCGGGAGTATCAACCCCAATGAGTCGAATCTTTTCTGTGGTGCTGCCAAAACGAACAGCAACAGTGTCGCCGTCGGTGACATGCGTGATGACGCCATGAACACGGCCGTCTGGTGCGACGGTGGTGTGTTTTTGGGCGCAGCCGAATAGAAGCGACGAGAATAGAACGGCCGTGACGGCCACATGATTGCGCGCCATGCGCGCTCCTTTATTTAGAGACGCTCGATGAGCGTGCCGGTTCCGAGGCCACCGCCACAGCACATTGAAACGATTGCGTAGCGACCACCGGTGCGCTCGAGTTCGTTCAGTGCCTTGGTGACAAGAAAAGCGCCTGTTGCGCCGAGTGGATGACCAAGAGCAATTGCACCACCGTTAGGGTTTGTGCGCTCTGGGTCTGCTCCAACTTCTTTGGCCCAAGCGAGAACGACAGATGCAAACGCCTCATTGATTTCAAACACGTCAATGTCTGAGATCTTCAAGTTGTTGCGCTGAAGGAGACGCTGGGTTGCATCAATTGGTCCTGTCAACATGAGTACCGGATCAACCCCAACTAGGCAAGAATCAACGATGCGAGCACGTGCCGTGAGTCCGAGTTGATTGGCTTTGTCTTCTGTCATCATGAGAACAGCCGAAGCACCATCAGAAATCTGGGATGAGTTTCCGGCTGTATGGACGCCGTCTGGGCGGCCCACTGGCTTCAATGTGCTGAGTTTTTCAAGAGTGGTCTCGCGAAGGCCTTCATCGCGTGAGACGCGACGTGTGCCAGTAACTTCGCCAGCTTCGTTGACTTCGGGTGCATCGACTTCGATGTATTGACCAGAGAAGCGGTCTTCTTCCCACGCACGGATTGCGCGCTGTTGTGAGATGAGGCCCCACTTGTCGGTGTCTTCGCGTGAGATGCCCCACTTGTCAGCGATGCGCTCTGCGCCTTCGAACTGTGAAGTCATTTCATACTCTTCGAAGTATGTCTTTGGAATGGGGATTCCGAGACCGAAATCTTTGCGACCAGATGCACCGATGGGTACTCGGCTCATGACTTCAACACCGCATGCAATTGCGATATCGACCACGCCTGAACCGATGAGTGAACTTGCAAGACCAGTTGCTTGCTGAGATGAACCGCATTGTGTATCGATTGTTGTTGCAGCAGTGGTGAGCGGCAGGCCGGCAGCCAACCATGCGGTGCGAGTGATGTTGAAAGCTTGTTCGCCGACTTGGCTAACACAGCCACCAACTACTTGCTCGACAAGTGCTGGGTCTATGCCTGTGCGGTCGAGAATTCCTTTTTGCACAATGCCGAGCAATTCGCCGGGGTGCAAAGTGGACAAACCGCCGTTGCGCTTGCCGATGGGGGTGCGCAGGGTGTCGATGATTACTACTGAGTTTTGGGTACGTGCCATTTAGTCATCCTAGACAGCACCAAACGCACTACCGTCAGTGGGCAATGAGCCAGCATGATTCCTCCTTCCGCCCTTCTCTAATTCCTGCCGATTCGGTTGTCGAACATCGCTATATCCATGTGGTCGGCACGAAGGTGTTCATTGATGATCGACCAGCCGAGAAGTCATGGACCAGTCACTTTTTGGGTATGCACGGAGACGTTGCCTGTTGGGGAATTGACGTGCCCCGCGGCGAAGACCCTGGGTTCGGCGCCGAGACGGATCTGTATTCGTTATTCGCACGCGTCAGCAATACCGAATGGGCAGTAGCTGGCCGCGCAGTGCAACTCATTGAATGGGCGCGCACACATCGTTTTTGTGGTCGATGTGGCGAGCCGACAGAGCTTGCACATAACGAGAGAGCATTTCGCTGTCCTGCATGTTCACTGATGCAGTTTCCTCGACTGTCTCCAGCAATCATCACGCTCGTGACGCGCGGAGAAGGTGACGACCAACAAGCACTGCTTGCACGCGGTACCAATTTCCCCATGCCGCTGTATTCGTGCCTCGCTGGGTTTGTTGAACCAGGGGAAAACCTTGAACAAGCGGTTGCTCGTGAAGTGGAAGAAGAAGTGGGCATCGTTGTCAACAACGTTGAGTATGTGGCGAGCCAGCCATGGCCGTTCCCGAATTCTCTGATGTTGGGATTCCGTGCGAGTTATGTCTCGGGCGACATTGTCTGTGACACGACTGAAATTGCAGACGCCAATTGGTATAGCAGGGACGAATTGCCCATGATTCCTGGTTCTATCTCTATTGCACGCCGACTAATTGATGATTGGCTGTTGCAGCGCTAACGATTCTGACGGAGGAATCCTCTAGCGTTCTAGTCATGAGCACAATCAATCTTGGACGCGTCGGACTATGGACTGCAGAACTTGACCTGCAACCAATGGCGAAAGCGCAGGAAGCAATTGCACAACTAGAAATTATGGGTTTCGGCACTGTGTGGGTTCCCGAAGCAGTATTGCGCGAACCATTTGCATCAACATCGCTGTTGTTGTCCGCAACTAAGAAAATGATTTTGGCTACTGGTATTGCAAGCATCCACGCTCGTACAGCGCAAACAATGCAAGCCGGTTGGAAGACTGTTACCGAAGCATTCCCGGATCGTTTCTTATTGGGAATGGGTGTCAGTCATGCTCCGATGGTCAATGGCGCGCACAAAGGTAACTACGACAAGCCATATTCCACAATGGTTGAATATCTCGATGTCATGGACGCTGGCATTTTCTTCTCGCCAGCACCCAGCACTCCACCACAACGCGTTCTTGCTGCGCTTGGACCAAAGATGTTGAAACTTGCCGCAGAACGTTGTGCCGGGGCGCACCCATATTTCATTCCTGTTGAACACACAGCAATGGCACGCGGCGTCATGGGTGCTGATGCATTGTTGGCACCAGAACAAGCTGTTGTCTTTGAAAAAGACCCCACTAAAGCCCGCGCTATTGCTCGCCAACACATGAAAACATATACACGTTTGCCGAACTATGTAAACAACCTTGTCCGTTTGGGCTTCACCGCAGACGAAGTGACAAATCAAGAAGACCGCGTTGTTGATGCAATCGTTGCATGGGGAACAACTGAACAGATCACTTCTCGCATTAAGGCCCATCTTGATTCCGGTGCAGACCATGTATGTGTGCAAGTACTTACTGATGCCCCTGGTACGTTGCCGATGAAGCAGTGGCAAGAACTGGCTGACGCCACTCGTGCGATCTAATTCATCTCGCTGAATCATGCCGACCACTGTTGAATACCTCGCGATCTTGCGACGCGAGGGTGACGCGTTTGCTGATTCCATAACGACGGCAATGAGTACATCAATCGCATCGTGTGAACCCTGGGTGGGTACAGACTTGTTGTGGCACATGATTGAAGTGCATTACTCATGGACATTCATCGTGAGGAGTCACCTCATGAATCCTGATGACTACGTGCCACGTTCAAAGCCTGCTGACAAAGATTTGCTGACTGAATACCGCGCCGGACTTGATGAACTGATCAGGGTGCTGTCTTCTAATGAACCTGTGCGTTCATGCTGGACATGGGCTGGCATTCAGGATGTCGCGTGGGTAATTCGTCGTATAGCACACGAGACTGCTGTGCATGCATGGGATGCGCACTGCGCAGCTGGCAATACCGCTGAAATTGATGCCTCGCTAGCGAGTGACGGAATTGATGAGTTCGTGCATGTGATGGTGAAGAGCAATACGCGCGAAGAGGAAGGCCCTCTCACTGGTTCTGTGCATATTCATTGCACCGATGTAGACGGTGAATGGTTGATTGTTCCGACTGGCACATCAGATGTTGTTGTGACACGCGAACATTCAAAAGGGGACTGCGCAATCCGCGGTTCAGCGTCATCGCTATTGTTGGGCCTATGGCGCAGAATTCCGATGTCGTCGCTTGAAGTGATTGGCAGTGCGGATGTTGCAGCGCAATTCCTGAATCGCACTGCAAATAACTGACCTTAAGAGACAGTTATGGCGCCGCGATGCGTGACCAGGCAGAGACCGAACCGGACTTGCTAACGAAACGAACGTTCATTGACGTGATTCCCTTAGGAAAGACGATGACGTACTTGCCGAGCTTCGTAGCAACGACAGTGCGTGTCGAAATCTTCTGACCAATCTTGGTTTGAATTCGTACAATGTTCGACTGTGTCTGTCGCGCCATCACGGTTGCGCTGCGAACTGATGCAGACGAAGTAGCAACGACAACCGGCTGACTCGCAGAGAAACTACGAGCGACGGTTACGTCAGGAACTGTGGTTGTTGTAGAGGTTGTACTGGTTGTTGGTGCAGGTGTTGTAGTCGTTGTTGGTGGTGTGGGCTCTGGCTCATCCGCGAGGACCTCAATGGAATCGGAATATTGGGTCACAGTTCCTTCGGCCGAGATGAACTGCACCCATACGGTGCGCGTGGAACGTGATCCTGTGGGTTCGAGCAATTGCCAAGCAACTTGAGTTGTGGTGGGAATAACGCGTGCATGCGAGAAATTTGCGTAATTGGAGATGCGAATTGCAGATGTTCGGACTGGTGTCGTGAATGACAGCACCACGCCTGGTGACTGAGCAGATTCGTCGTCATCATTGATGACAACGCCAAAGGGTGTGACTGCTGAGAATGTTTTGACCGCACTCAGTACGGTGCCGGAATCATTAGTGGCAGTCACTCGAAGGAAATAGGTGACTCGTGGAACAAGATTCTTGAGAGTGGCTCTGTACTCACCTCTGCTGGTTCCTGAATACAAGAAATACTCTGTTGCATCTGACAAGTCCAGATGTGTGGAAACTTCAGCAGTAACAAAAGTGTCGAGGCCTGTTGTGTCGATTGAGGCGGATAATGAAGCAGTGCTGGTTGACGGCGTAATTGTGATGTGACTAATTACTGGAATTCCACCAGTTGTTCGCACACTTTGTATTGCAGTAGTGAATGACCCGAGCTCATTAGTCGCTATAGCGCGAATGAAGTAATCAGTGCGATTAGTCAGCCCAGAGACTGTGAGTGAATGTCGGGTGGGGCCGCCGCTAACAAAAGTGCTGACAGTGGAGGAAGAAGAATCTTTAAAGCTGCGATTGGTTGACGCTTCCAGGTACACCGTTCCTGACAAAAGTCCGGTATCGACTGTGATGCTTGCAGAAACTGTCGTGAGTGAACTCTCGACTGAAGAAAGTGCCGCGCGGGGAAGGTCTCCGATTGTGGTGAATGATTCAGTACGTGACGTAGTACTTCCCAATTGGTTGGTAGAAGTCACTCGTGTGTAATACGTAGTGCGGGCATGAAGGTGGGAGAGCGATGTGCTGAGAGTCTGAGTATCGGATCCTCTGGTCGAACCGAGTGAAACTGTGGTGACACGGGTGATGAACACGTTGTCGGTCGAATATTCAAGAACTGATGCGGTGGATAACCGGCCAGGGTTCACGGAAACCGAAATGTTTGCTTCGTTGCCAGTGATGTCGGAAATACTCAAATCAGAGACAGCTGGTTCGGTGCCAAGGGTGGTGAAGGAAACGATATTGCTGACCGTTGAGCCAAATGTATTGGTCGCAGTCATCCGTGTGTAAAAGGTAGTTCGCGGCGCGAGTGCAATGAGGTCTGTGGGAATAGCGACTTGCGAGTAATTGCCATCACGCAACACTGTGAATACAGAGACGCTGGTCGAAGAAGTGAATGTTGACGACGTTGAATATTCCACTGTCATTCGCGTGGCAAATCCGTTCGCATTCACTGCCCCCCGAACGG
>JBAXUC010000035.1:0-12103 GCA_037129855.1 Actinomycetota bacterium
GGGCCGTACACCGTCGGCTCGCCATGTGTCATTAATCAGCGCTGAGACCTCGTCAATGCTTGACGGGTCCATCTGTCTCTTGATTTCGAGTGAACGCACGCGTGTCAGGGTACCTTTTGGCCATGGGAAAGCCGAGAACGCCAGCTGGTCGCGCAAAAGAAATAGCCACTCGCCTCGAGGTCTTGTACCCGAAAGCCGAGTGCGAATTGACTCATTCGAACGCCTATGAACTGCTGGCTGCCACCATCTTGTCGGCGCAATGCACCGATGTTCGAGTAAACATGGTGACCCCGGCGCTCTTTGCCAAGTACCCGACTCCACTGGCGTTGGCTGAGGCGAACCCAACGGAACTTGAAACAATCATTCGCTCGACCGGTTTCTATCAGAGCAAAGCAAAGAATCTCATCGGCATGGGCCGCAACGTTGTTGATCGATTTGCTTCAGTCATTCCTCATGAGATGGAAGATCTCGTGACGCTTCCCGGTGTTGGTCGTAAAACTGCAAACGTGCTGCGCAGTGTGGTCTTTGATTTGCCAGGTCTTGCTGTCGATACACATGTTGGTCGGCTGTCGCGCCGTCTTGGGCTCACCACGGAGGAAGACCCTGTGAAAGTGGAAAGGGTCCTCAACGGATTCATTGATCCGCCAGAGTGGGGCCGCTTCGGACTGCGTCTTATCTTGCACGGGCGTCGTGTGTGTGATGCAAAGAAGCCGAAATGTGGCATCTGTGAGTTGGAAGATATCTGTCCAGCCACTCTGATGCCATCCAAGTCAAAGGCGAAGTGACGACAGTCAAGTAGCGTCTGTGCGATGACAGCCACCATTTGTGCCGAACTGGGCGCAGCAGCAGACGCCGTAAACCGCTACCGAATGAGAGTGGCGGGGCTTATCGAGAACATTGGTGCAAACCATGAAGATCTTGTCAGCGCAATGTATGAAGCAGAGCGGGCTCTGTTGTCAGCCGAGCGGCTGTTGATTCGTGCAGAGAAAATTGCTCGTTAGTTTGTGGCTTCGTTGACTAAGTTGCCGATGTGACCACATTCAATCCGAGAGAGCAGATTCAGGCGATGAGTGGGTATCACTCTGCGCAGGTTGATGTGCCTGTTCGTTTGAATACAAATGAGTCACCGTTTCCACCGCCAGATGGTTGGCTCGATGCAGTCGCGAATATTGCGAAAACCATTCCATGGAATCGGTATCCAGACAGAGCAGCAATTGAACTACGCGAAACAATTGCGCGCCGACACAATGTTTCTCCGGCAAATATTTTTGTGGCAAATGGCTCTAACGAAGTGATTCAAACAATTCTGTTGGCATACGGCGGCGCGAGTCGTTGCGTGGCAACCTTTGAGCCCACGTATCAGATGTATTCCCAAATTGCGCGCGTCACAGGCGCTGATGTTGTGCAGGGGGAACGCAAAGCCGACCTGACGCTTGATCCGTCAGAAATAGAGCGCGTGCTCACACGCCATAAGCCGTCTGTGTCGTTTCTGTGCAATCCGAATAATCCGACAGGACTTATTGAGCCTCGGGCAAACCTTGATGCGATGCTTGCGCACACAACGGGCATTGTCGTTGTCGACGAAGCGTATGCAGAATTCTCCGAATGGTCTGCCATGGACATGGTGTCTGAAGACAAGCCTCTTGCGGTCACTCGAACATTCTCAAAGACTCTGTCAATGGCTGCACTGCGCGTGGGTTATGTTGTGGCGCCGAAACAAATGATCGCCGACTTAGAAATTGCTGTCCTTCCATATCATCTAGATTCGTTCAAGCAAGCGGCAACGATCGCCGCGCTTGGTTTTGTGTCTGAAATGGAACAGCGCGTCGATGCCATCAAATCAGAACGCACTCGGATCTTTACTGCAGTCAGCGATATGGACTGTGATGTCTGGCCAAGCGGGTCTAATTTCATTCTGTTCCGGCCTCGGTCGTCTGCGGCGTCTGCCGTGTGGCAACGAATGGTCGACGCAGGGGTATTGGTGCGTGACTGCAGCACATGGCCACGATTGACCGGCTGTTTGCGGGTCACCATCGGCACAGCAGACGAGAACTCGGTCTTCTTGGGCGCCCTGTCGACCGCTCTGTCAGTCAATTAACCAAAAATCACGAAATTAATAGTCCGAGACGGGCGTTGAGCGGCGAGAATAGAGACATGGCACGTACAGCCCAGGTCACACGCAACACAAAAGAGACATCCATTGATGTGTCCATCAATCTTGACGGATCGGGGACTGCGTCGATCTCGACGGGTATCCCGTTCTATGACCACATGCTTGAGCAGTTGGCACGTCACGGAGGGTTTGACCTCACAATTGCAGCCAAGGGTGACCTGCACATCGATACACATCACACAGTGGAAGATGTCGCAATCTGCGTAGGTGAAGCATTACGCGAGGCGCTTGGCGATAAAGCCGGAGTACGACGTTTTGCTAGTGGCTTGTACCCGCTTGACGAAGCACTCGTAGAAGTTGCGTTAGATCTCAGTGGCCGTGCCTTTGTTGCGTGGAATGTTGAACTACCTGAGTGTTTGCCACTTGGTAATCCGGCGTTTGATCCGTCACTCGCAGAACATGCCATTTCATCACTTGCTAATGCAGCCGCAATCACATTGCATGTCAATTTGCACGCAGGGCGCAATGTGCATCACATCATCGAAGCAACATTCAAAGGACTCGCTCGTTGTTTACGTGACGCAGTCCGCATTGAATCGGCGGGAGTGCCCTCTACGAAGGGTGTTCTTTCGTGACATCACGCCCGCGCGTTGCGGTGCTTGATTACGGAATCGGAAATTTACGCTCAGCGCAAAAAGCGTTAGAACGTGTCGGTGCCGATGCTGTCCTGACTGCTGACGCCCGCATCGCTGAATCGGCGGATGCTGTTGTCTTGCCGGGCGTTGGAGCCTTCGGTGCATGCATGAAAGCTTTGCGTACTGCCGGTCTTGAATCTGTTGTGCACGATTCCGTAGCGCGCGGAGTGCCATTCATGGGTATTTGTGTTGGCATGCAGATGTTGTTCGATTCGAGCGAAGAAGATGAGACAGCAACCGGACTTGGCGTTATTCCAGGCTCGGTGCAGTGGTTATCTTCTGATGTGCCCCGACCACAAATGCAGTGGAATCAACTCAACATCACAAAGAGTGATGTTTTGTTTGCCGGTCTCGACGAACGGCCGTGGATGTATTTCGTTCATTCACTGCACGGTGTTCCCGCCGACATCAACGATGTTGCAGCCACGGTTCGTTATGGCGAGACATTAAATGTTGCCTTTCGTCGCAACAATGTCTTTGCAACGCAGTTTCACCCAGAGAAATCTGCAACGGCCGGTTTGCAGTTGCTTGAAAATTTTGTGAAGTCAGTGGCGACATCATGATTTTGTATCCAGCAATCGATGTCTTTGGTGGCAGAGTAGTTCGCTTGCGCCAAGGCGAGTACGACGACAGCACTGTGTATGGGGTAGACCCTGTTGCCATGGCTCTGTCGTTCGTTGACCAAGGGGCAACGTGGGTGCACATGGTTGATCTAGATGCGGCCCGCAGCGGTGAACCTGTCAATCGTTCTGTTATTGCTTCCGTTGCTCGTGCCATCGCTGGTCGTGCATCATTGCAAGTAGGCGGAGGAGTGCGTACAGAAGCTGACGCTGAAGCTCTTGCGGCAGCTGGAGTCACGCGCGTTGTCATGGGTTCTGCTGCCGTTGCCGACCCTGCGCTCGTTCGTCGTGTGTCCGATGTTGTTTCGGTTGCTGTCGGTCTTGATCATCGCAACGGTGTCGCAGCTACCAATGGCTGGACAGAATCTTCTGGTGTTCAAGTAGATGACTTGTTGACTCAATTTCCTACGGCATCGGCGTTTGTAATTACAGATATCTCTCGCGATGGCATGTTGACCGGCCCAGATATCGAAGGGCTTGCGCGGGCAGTCTCTCGCACGTCAATACCCGTTGTTGCAAGCGGTGGCGTGGGCACTCTGTCTCATATCGCAGAGTTGGCGGCAGTTATTGGGTTGAATGGCGTCATTGTTGGCAAAGCTTTGTATGAATCGAAGTTCACCGTGTCTGAGGCTTTGGTGGTGTTGTCATGAATCCAGATCTTGTTGCCCGCGTTATTCCTTGCCTCGATGTAACGAATGGGCGAGTTGTTAAGGGAATCAATTTTGTTGACTTACGTGATGCAGGCGATCCAGTTGAATTAGCTGCGCGCTATGACGCACAAGGTGCTGATGAATTGGTGTTCTTAGATATCACGGCATCATCTGATGGGCGTGACACCATGATTGATGTTGTTTCTCGCACTGCTGAAGAAGTGTTTATTCCGTTCACTGTGGGGGGCGGTATCCGTGAACTATCTGATGCGCGAGCTTTGTTACGTGCTGGTGCAGACAAAATCAGCGTCAACACATCTGCTGTGCAGCGTCCACAGATAATTGCAGACATTGCAGATGAATTCGGGTCTCAGTGTGTGGTGTGCGCTATTGACGCCAAATGGGATGCGGCAACTCATCAGTGGATGGTGTTTCTGCACGGTGGACGTACGGCAACAGAATTAAATGCTGTGGAGTGGGCTGTGGCAGCGGTATCGCTAGGCGCCGGTGAAATTCTTCTCACATCAATGGATCGTGATGGCACGCGAGACGGTTTTGATCTTGGTCTCACTCGTGCGGTTTCTGACGCTGTAGGTGTCCCGATCATCGCAAGCGGCGGTGTGGGCACGCTCGGACATTTGTCTGAAGGTGTTATTGAGGGCGGAGCGACAGGTGTGCTCGCTGCGTCAATATTTCACTTCGGCGAACACACCATTGGCGACGCCAAGCGGGACATGGTCTCACGCGGTATTCGCGTTCGTAATTCCTAATTAGGAAATTGTTTCCAACAGGCGAGACAAGGCGGTGTTGCAGAGCGATGCGGCGTTCACGGCAAATGAATGATCAACACCGGTAGCCAAAATGATTTCACTGTTGCTCCAGGTTGACACTGCTGTTGCCATTTCGTCTGGAGTTGTGAACTGGTCATGTTCAGCAGCAATAATAATTTTTGGTCGTGGCGAATTTGCAGCAGAGGCAAGTGATGACATCATTTGCGCGGGTGGGGCCACTGCAATCCACCCGGCGATCCAAGGATTGCTGACATTGAGTCCGACTACTGAGCCAAAAGAGTATCCGGTCATGATGATCGGAACTTCCGGTGCGATGAGGTCAGACAGTTCACATGCGGCGGCTAGATCAAGTCGTTCAGAGTCACCGTCATCATGAAATCCACCGGAGTTATTTACTCCGCGAAAATCAACTGCAATGGAATGGCAATCATGAGCTAACGCCACTTCTTGCATGGCTCGGACCACATGATTGAAACGGTCACCGCCGTATAGGGGGTGTGGGTGGCCAATAATCACAACTGCACGCACGAGGTCGGCATCAGTGCGCACTAAATCGGCTTCAACATTGATGCCATCAATGGTTTCTAGGTAAATAGTTTCCACTCCCACGGGGCAAGACGGTACCGTACTTACAGTGAGCAACAACGACCAGACTTCAAAAAATTCACGGGGGCGCGTCATTCTTGCCACCGCCGATCAGTTGTCTGGCGTGTCCTACAATGCCGACGGTCTGATACCAGTGATTGCACAGTGTGTAGATACGGGCGACATCTTGATGATGGCATGGATGAACGCAGAATCTCTCCGCATGACTTTTGCAGAAGGGCGCATGGTCTATTTCAGCCGCAGCCGCAATGAGTTGTGGCGCAAAGGCGACACCAGTGGGGATCGACAGTTTGTGCGCGAGGCATATTTCGACTGCGACGGCGACACATTGCTCTTCAAAGTTGACCAAGAAGGACGCGGTGCGTGCCATACGGGCGAGCGGTCGTGTTTCTACCGTGCGTTTGGCCAAGACGAATGACCGGTACTGCCATCACGCCATCGCGCGCTGAATTTATAGAACTGGCGAAACTGCACACAGTTGTCCCTGTCTGGACTCAAATTCTCGCTGACCTCGAAACTCCAGTTGCGGCATTCATCAAATTGGTTGGCGATGGTGACGGCTTCCTGCTCGAATCAGTTGAACATGGCGAGCGGTGGAGCAGGTATTCCTTTGTCGGGCGTAACCCACGCGGAACATTGACACTGCGCAATGGTGTTCTTACTGTCTCTGGAGACGTGCCCGCAAGTGTTCCGTTAGATCAAGGCATGTTGGCTGCAATGGAAGAACTGTTGCGCATCTATCGTTCGCCACTCTTTCCAGATCTTCCACCGTTGCAAGGCGGTCTCATGGGGCACCTTGGGTATGACGTTGTTCGAGAGATTGAAGATCTGCCGAATGTGCCGCGCGATGATCGAGACTTGCCAGATGCTTCCATCAGTATCATTGGTTCGCTTGCTGCATTCGACCATTGGCGCCAACGCGTCTACATGCTGGAAAGTGTTCCCGTTGCCGGATTAACCGATGCGCAAATCGGCGTGGCGTACGATGCCGCCGTTGCTCGCGTACATGAAGCAGTCGCTGATCTTGCCCGCCCGCTTGCATATGTAGCAGTAGAGCCACCAGTAGCTGGTGAGAACTTGCCACAGACACGTTCGTCTATGCCGGATGGTCAATATCGCTCAGCAGTTGATGTGGCCAAGGAATACATTCGTGCCGGTGATATTTTCCAGGTGGTTCTGTCACAACGCTTCGACATCGACCTCACTGCCGACCCGTTTGATGTGTATCGAGTGCTTCGTCAGGTGAACCCCAGCCCGTACATGTATTTCTTACGTCAGCCTGACCTCACCATTGTTGGTGGGTCTCCTGAACCTCTTGTACAGCTAGTAAATGGTCGAGTTGTCTCTCGCCCGATTGCCGGAACACGTAAGCGAGGAATTGATGATGAGCACGACAAGCGACTTGCCGGTGAATTGCGTGAAAATCCCAAAGAAGTAGCAGAGCACATCATGTTGGTCGACCTTGCTCGTAACGATGTTGGTCGAGTCTCAACTTTTGGTTCTGTACAAATGGATGAACTCATGACACTTGAGCGCTACAGCCACGTGATGCATCTCACGTCTCAAGTATCGGGTGACTTGAAACCTGGCCTTGGCCCGATTGATGTGTTGCGCGCAACATTGCCTGCCGGCACTGTGAGTGGAGCACCAAAAGTGCGCGCAATGGAAATCATCGATGAATTGGAACCAGTAAAGCGCGGACCATATGCAGGCGTTGTCGGTTATGTGGATTTCTCCGGAAATCTCGATACCGCAATTGCGATTCGCACGATGTTTGTTGGTCCGAAATTTGCAAGTTTGCAGGCTGGTGCCGGAATCGTCGCAGATAGCGACCCTGCAGATGAAGATTTGGAATGTGAAAACAAGGCGCGTGCTTTGCTCGCTACCATTCCAGCTGCTGAGCGAATGACGCAACGCCGCCGTGAAGCAGGGACTACAGCATGACCACCATTGTTTGGGCTGACATTGCCCGTGAGGTCATTGTTGTGCAAGGTGATGACGCGCAAACGTTCTTGCATTCACAGCTAGCCAATGACATCGCATCACTAGAGGTCGGCACAAGCATCCACAGTTTGCTGCTTGAACCAACTGGTCATGTGTCGTCGCTCGTGCGGGTAGTTCGCCACGAAGACACCGTATTTACTCTTGATGTTGATGCAGGGTTCGCTGATGCGGTAATCGTACGGTTACAGCGGTTCGTCTTGCGCGCGAAAGTCACTATGCGTCGTAGCGATTGGGTGGTCAGGGCATTTCGTGGCCCCGATGCGGTGCGCGAAATTGGCGTTGGGCCAGGACGCGCTATTCCGTATTGGGATTCTGCTGATGAAATCGACGTTGTTGCCGATGCATCGCACGTACCGACACTGGGTGAAGAGACCGAGCCAGAACGTATTGACTACTTGCGTGCAGACGCTCGTTGGCCAAAACTTGGTGTAGATGTTCTTGTTGGCGATATCCCTGGCACTTCGGGAATTCTTTCAGTCGCTGTAAGTTTTACGAAGGGCTGTTATCCAGGTCAAGAACTTGTCGAACGAATGGACTCTCGTGGAACCACGGCACCAGTAGTCGTGCGTGCATTGCCGCGAGAAGGTCTCGGAGTTGGTGCTCGCGTGATGGAAAATGATCAATCGGTCGGCACCGTTACATCTATTGGGGCACACATTGCGCTAGCGCGCATCGCGCGAACATCAACGGTTGGTGAACCACTCGTCTGACATGTCGCTTCGCCCACGTAGTTGATCAAAGTCGGTGGCGTGGTTGAACAGAATCTGAAAGCGTCCCGAATCGAATTGTGATTGTTCGGAAATGTGTAGCCATTGCATAGCTAATGTATGGTCTCCCAGTTTCATTGCACTGCGAGCGGCCATAAAGGCATTGGTGTCGGCGGGACATAGACGGTATGCCTCGGTTGCGAACCGCAAAGCCTTCGTTGCCTCCCCGGTAGCAAGAAGACTGGCTGCAATCATTGCGTCGAATTCGGGGTCGCCCTCAGGTGTGAGAGCAGGATTCGATAGGAATTTCTTTTTGCGTTGTGGTGCTGCAAGGTTTTGGTATTGCATGAACAACATAAACACGAAAAGTGGAGCTAATTCTGTGTTGCTTGTAACAATGCAGAGTCCAAACAACAGCGCAGTCACAGCAGTGCTTGCTTTCAAAACAATGTTATTCCCACGGCCAGGCATGAAACGTTCGACAATGCTCGCAACGAATGCACCACCGTCAAGTGGAAGAAGAGGCACTAAATTAAGTGCACCCAAGGCAATACCGGCCCACCAGATGGAAATAGTTGCATCACTGATGGAGATTTCAGCTCGACTAAATGGGTTAGTGCTGTTTAGTAGTAACACTGCTATTGCTGAAGTGATTTGCAACGTTGGTCCAGCAAGAGCTATGCCCGCCTTTTGGCTCCAGGTCAATGGTGTTCTTGGCTCGTAGGCGGCGTAGGCAACCATGAAATCAAGTGAGATGGATGCGGTGCAGCCAGACATGCGAGCTGCCACAGCGTGACCCAATTCGTGAATCAATGTGAAGATGCCGACCGCGCCAGCCATCCAGAGTCCCAAGGGGTACGGATAGAGGAAAACCAAAAAGGCAAGAAACACGGCAAAACCTGGCTTGACGGTTGTTGGGAAGCCAAACAGATTGAACACATTGCGCATGGCATGGTGTTTCGGGCTTCTCATGTCGCAAGTGTATTGAGGAGAGAGGCAAAGCCCTATCCGCCTAGACTTTCGGAGTGTCATACGTTTATGCCTTCGATCACAAACACCGTCGTCCGCCCATGGAGTACAAAGATCTCCTTGGTGGAAAGGGCGCCAATTTAGCTGAAATGATGAGCGTGTTGAACTTGCCTGTTCCGCATGGTTTTACAATAAGTACTGATGCATGTCGCGATTACATGCATGGTGGATGGCCAAAGAGCCTTACGGATGAAATGACGAAGCATGTCGCGGCGTTGGAAAAAAAGATGGGTCGCAAGTTAGGCGACTCCAAAGACCCGTTGCTCGTTTCAGTTCGCTCAGGTGCAAAGTTCTCAATGCCCGGAATGATGGACACGGTCTTGAACCTCGGTCTGAACGACAAGAGCGTCATTGCTTTGGCAACAACAACAAACAACGAACGATTTGCGTATGACTCGTATCGCCGCTTCATTTCAATGTATGGCCGCATTGTTCTTGGCCTTGACGGTGAAGTCTTTGAACATGCTCTTGACAAGGCAAAAGAAGTCGCACACGCCAAGACTGATGCTGATATTCCAGCACCTGCATTGAAAGAACTATGCGAGGTCTACAAGAAAGCAGTTGCTACAGCCACTGGCAAGCCGTTTCCGCAAGACCCAGCCAAACAGTTGCGTGGCGCAGTTGAGGCTGTCTTTCGGTCGTGGAACGGACCTCGCGCCATCGCGTATCGCGTGCGAGAAAAGATCAGCCATGAATTGGGCACTGCAGTAAATGTGCAAGCGATGGTTTTTGGAAATCGCGATGACAACTCAGGCACGGGTGTTGGTTTTACTCGTAACGCAGCAACAGGGGACTCGAAACCATATGGAGACTTCTTAGTCAATGCACAAGGTGAAGATGTTGTTGCAGGAATTCGTAATACCGAAGACCTCAATGCATTAAAGAAGAAGTTCCCGAAAATTCATAGCGAATTGATGGAGATCTTTGCTCGGCTTGAACGTCATTACAAAGACATGTGTGACACCGAGTTCACAATTGAGCAAGGCAAGTTGTGGATGCTGCAAACACGAGTCGGCAAGCGCACTGGTGCTGCTGCATTAAAAATGGCTGTCGATATGACAAAGCCAACGGGCACCGGCAAGAAGGCCTGGAAGATTTCAAAGACCGAAGCCATTATGCGAGTTGCGGCAGATCATCTTGATCAGGTTCTGCATCCACAGTTCGCAACAAAGGAAAAGGGAATTGCAAAGGGTCTCGCGGCGTCTCCTGGCGCCGCAGTAGGTCAAGTGTTTTTCACCGCCGATGACGCAGCGGCCGCGGCCGCGGCAGGCAAAGATGTCATCTTGGTCCGTTCGGAAACGAGCCCAGAAGATGTGCACGGCATGATGGTTGCAAAGGGCATTCTCACTTCGCGTGGTGGTCTTGTCAGCCACGCAGCAGTCGTTGCTCGCGGATGGGGCACTCCAGCAATCGTTGGTGCAGATGCTGTCAAAATTTCGGGCAAGTCGTTCACCGCAAACGGAGTCACAGTGAAAGAAGGCGACTGGTTGTCACTTGATGGAACAACTGGTGAAGTAATGCTCGGACAACTTGCATTAATGGCTTCAAAGCCGCCGAAAGAGTTCGACACCATTTTGAAATGGTCTGACGAAGTGCGCAAAGGCAAGATGGATGTTCGTGCTAACGCCGACACAGACGAAGATGCAAAGAAAGCTCGTGAACTCGGTGCACAAGGAATCGGACTTTGCCGCACAGAGCACATGTTCTTAGCAGCAGACAGATTGCCGGTCGTTCGTCGAATGATTCTTGCTAGCACTCCAGCAGAAGAAGCAGCTGCCCTTGAAGAACTACGGAAAGTTCAGAAGAAAGATTTCGTGGCGTTATTGAAGGAGATGTCTGGACTTCCTGTCACGGTGCGTCTGCTTGATCCTCCACTGCATGAGTTCTTGCCTCGCATCGAAGAACTAGAAATTCAGAAGGCAACATCTGGACTGTCTGCTGAGGAGACCACATTGTTGCGTGCCGCTCATGAGTGGAGCGAGGTGAACCCCATGCTGGGTACTCGCGGGGTTCGGCTCGGTGTTATTAAGCCTGGCCTCTATGCCATGCAAGTGCGTGCACTAATGGAGGCTGCAGATGATGTCGCCGCCAAGGGGTACGAACCCATTGTAGAAATCATGATTCCGCTCACCGTCACCAAAGAAGAGTTGGCATTAGCTCGTAGTTGGGTGGAAGATGTTCTTGCAGATATCAATTCGCGGCCAGCTCCACAGTCGAAAAAGGGTGGAAAAACTATTAAACGTCCGAAGGTCTCTATCGGAACCATGATCGAGACTCCTCGTGCCGCATTGCGAGCAGATGAATTAGCAGAGGTGTCTGATTTCTTCAGTTTCGGAACAAATGACCTCACGCAAATGACATTTGGATTCAGTCGTGATGATGTCGAGAGCCGCATGATGCCTGCCTATTTAGAAGCTGGCCTGCTGAAGCGCAATCCATTTGAGACAATCGATCAAAATGGAGTGGGTGAATTGGTATTCATCGCTGCCGAACGAGGTCGCAAGGTGAAGCGTGGACTCAAAATGGGAGTCTGCGGTGAACATGGTGGAGATCCAGAGTCAATCGGATTGTTTTATCGCGCCGGACTGAACTATGTCAGTTGCTCTCCGTACCGTGTGCCAATCGCACGCTTGTCGGCTGCTCAAGCTGTCATTGGTGGTGCCAAGTCAGACACCAAATAGTCAACTACCATCGTGTAGATGTTGTCCCTCGGTTCACTTGTCTCTTCCAGTACTGGTTCGTCCAGCGGAAAGGTTGAACTTGTTATTGAGGGTTGGCATTGGCCATTTCTGTTGTCCCTACTTGCAGCGATGTTGCTCATCGACATCTTGGTCATTCACCGCAAGGCCCACGAGATTCATGCGCGTGAAGCAGCTATCGAGTCCATT
>JBAXUC010000036.1:0-11700 GCA_037129855.1 Actinomycetota bacterium
AATGAGAAGGCAGATAACAGCGGCGCCGTAATCACGAGCAAGCGAGAACACGCGATCGAGCCGACTGCCGGGTGCTTCGCCATCTTCAAGGTTGGCCGAGTTCAAAATGCTACGGCCGCCAGTATGCAAGAGTCCGGCTTCCATCACTTCTGGCTCTGTTGAGTCAAGGACAAGCGGAACGCTTGCTTGGCTAGCAAAACGCGAGGCAATTTCGTTCATGTCAACGGCGCCGTCGTGGCCGACATAGTCAACGCATACGTCAAGCACGT
Organism: Actinomycetota bacterium; assembly: GCA_037129855.1. GTDB lineage: Bacteria > Actinomycetota > Acidimicrobiia > Acidimicrobiales > Ilumatobacteraceae > UBA2093. The sequence continues at coordinate 270 of JBAXUC010000036.1, forward strand.
GAGAACCTTCGCGTATCTGCTCTGTTGCCATCTTGACGCAGGTGTCCCAGTCTTCGCGCAACATTGCATCGCGGAATGCTCTCGAACCGTTTGCGTTGGTGCGCTCACCAATGATGAGGAAACTGTTGTCTTGTTCCAGCGTGACAGGGGAGTACAACGATGACACGCTTGGTTCGAATTCTGGTGTGCGTACTTTCGGGGTGACGCCGCGAACAGCCTCTACTACTTGGCGTAAATGTTCTGGCGTTGTGCCACAGCATCCGCCCACAATGCCGATACCCAATTTGCTGACATGTTGCAAATGAAATTCTGCAAGTTGTTCAGGAGTGAGGTCATAATGGGTTCTTCCATCAACAACGCTTGGTAATCCGGCGTTTGGCAGCACGCTGATAGGAATCAGGGAATGCTCGCTGAGGTAACGCAAGTGTTCTTGCATTTCTGATGGCCCGGTTGCGCAGTTGATGCCGATGACGTCCGGCTTCATTGCTTGCAACGATGCATACGCGGCACCGATTTCGGTTCCGACCAACATGCGGCCCGTTGTTTCCATGGTGACTTGCACCTGAATGGGAACGTCGCGGCCAACGATCTTCATTGCGCGACGGCAAGCTTGCATTGCGGCCTTGATCTGCAACAAGTCCATGCATGTCTCGATGAGAAAGAGATCCGAGCCGCCATCAAGAAGACCGCGAGCTTGTTCTTCATAGGAATCGCGCAAGGTGGCGAAATCAATATGCCCAAGGCTTGGCAACTTTGTGCCTGGCCCGATGCTGCCCGCTACATAGCGAGGGCGACCATCTACTTCATATGTGTCGGCAACGCGGCGCGCAATTGCTGCGGCGGCCACATTGAGTTCGTATGCCTTTTCAGGAATGTTGTACTCCACAAGCACGGTAGAGAAACTTCCGAAGCTGGCGGTCTCAATAACATCGACACCTACGTCAAGGAATGCGCGGTGCATGGACTCAATGACATCAGGGCGGGTGAGGCACAACATTTCGTTGCAGCCCTCTAATGAATCCCCGCCAAAGTCATCTGGACCGAGGTCGAGATCTTGTACGAAAGTTCCGAAGGCGCCATCAAAAACGATGACTCGGTCGCGGACTGCTTCGAGATAGGGCTGACGAATCATGACCCCTTCACGATACTTGCCATAGAGTAAATGGCATGGCACGCGAGAAGATCTACACCCGAGAAGGCGACGACGGCACGACCGGACTCTTTTACGGAGGCCGAGTGCCGAAAGATAGTGAGTTGCCTCGCGCCTATGGTGCCGTTGATGAAGCTCAAGCTGTCATTGGCCTTGTGCGTACAGCGGCTGGTCATGGTTCTGAGGTTGATGCCATTGTGGTGCCGATGATGAAAGACCTCTATGTGTTGATGGCTGAATTGGCCACATTGCCAGAAAATCGCCACAAGTTAAAGCCAGGTGTCAGTTGTGTCACATCTGAGATGGTGGATCGTCTGGAACAGATCATCGACGACCTTGATACGAAGTTTGAACCACCGACCGAGTTTGTTGTACCCGGAGAACATCCAGTATCTGCATGGCTCGATTTTGCTCGCACCACAGTGCGTCGTGCCGAGCGCCAGGCGTTTGCTGCAGCCCCGCCGCCAAGTTATGTCGTGCCGTATCTCAACAGGTTGTCTGACTTGTTGTGGACCATGGCACGTTGGCAAGAGGGCACTTCACGCCCTGTCAAGAGCCTGTAGTTTCTTCGGCGATAGCGCCGTACTCGCCGACACATAGAGTGGGACCATGCGCACTGCTTTTTCTGTTTCAAAGTCCGTTCCTGCCAAAGTGGCAGCCATCGTTATTCCGATTGCTTCTTCTGGTCCTATTCCAAGTGGTGTCGGCCTTAATCGTGCGCAATTAGCTGCCCTTGGGTTTGAAGGAAAGACGTCACAAACGCATACGTTGACTCCTGCTGCTGGAAAAACTGCAGTGCGTGTACTGGTGGGCATTGGCGATGTGCGCGACCTCAATACCAGCGTGTTGCGTAATGTGGCTGCGTCTGCTGCTCGTGCATCTTCGCGATATGAATCAATTGCCACCACATTGCCAGGCGTTATTCGCGGAAGCGCGAAAACATCAACTCAAGCAGTGGTCGAAGGAATTGCACTTGCACTCCATCGCTGGGTCGCATTGAAAAATGACAAGTCTGGATTAGTAAAGTTGACATCTGTCACTTTGGTATCTGCTGAAAAAACTGCGGATGTTCAAGCCGGCATGTTGATGGGAATTGCCACTTCAACTGCAGTCTGCACCGCACGTGACTTTGCAAACACTCCGCCATCGCATCTCACTGCGCGTCAGTTCGCAGATCATGCTGTGGCAATTGCCAACGCATCTGGCCTAGAGGTCACCGTGTACAACCGCGATCAACTCATTGCAATGGGTTGCGGCGGACTTGTTGGCGTTAATGCTGGCAGCACAGAGCCACCACGCATGGTGAAGTTGGTCTACACGCCAACTTCGGCCAAAGGAAAAGTTGTTCTCGTAGGTAAAGGCGTCATGTACGACTCCGGCGGTATCTCGCTGAAGCCAAGCAATGACAGTCACGTCGCCATGAAGATGGACATGAGCGGTGCAGCTGCAGTGTTGTCCACCATGGGTGCCTTGCGTGCAATGAAAGTCAAGACTCAAGTCACTGCGTACCTCATGTGCACAGACAACATGCCAAGCGGTAGCGCATTGAAGTTGGGCGACGTGCTCACCATGCGTAACGGAAAGACTGTCGAGATTCACAACACTGATGCTGAGGGTCGCCTCATTCTGGCCGACGGTTTGTCGTTGGGTGCCGAATCAAAGCCTGACGCCATGATTGACATAGCAACGCTTACGGGTGCGTGCCTTGCTGCTCTCGGAAAGAGAATGGCCGGAGTATTGGGAAATAACCCTGGTGTTATTGATCAATTGAAGGCTTCAAGCACGCGGACTGACGAGCTGTTGTGGGAATTGCCGTTGTTCACTGACTACCGCAGAATGCTTGATTCGAACGTGGCAGACATGCGCAACATTGGTGGACCGCTTGCAGGTGCAACAACCGCTGCTTTGTTCCTCAGTGAATTTGTTGGCTCAACTCCATGGGCTCACCTTGACATTGCTGGCCCGATGGATGCTGACAGCGACAACGGTTGGTTGAATCGTGGAGCAACTGCGTACGGCACTCGACTTCTTATTGACTTCTGCGCCAACTTCACAAAGCCAGCAAAAAAGAAGTAACTAGTTTTCCAGCGGCAACAAGTGAGTTGCTGCTTCTTCCAAATGTGAATTCCAATCAGAAACCGATGATGGTTCTGCAAGTGGAATAACTACAAACTTTGATGCACCAACATCAATAAATTGTTGGATTGTGCGCGCTAATGCGTCCCACCCTGTTGGTACAAGCACGGAGACATCTTCAAGGTCTGGTCTGCGCGCTTTCAGCCCTTCAAGTAACGCAGCAGGTGGTTCGCCTAGGACATAGGGGATAAGAACGCCGAAGTGTTCATCTTCTATTTCTCGTTCATGCTCTGTTGCAACAGCAGTAATTGTCTTCCAGCCTGCTTCTGCGTCTTGTGGAGTAACAAATGATGGCAACCAGCCGTCGGCCAGTCGTCCAACGCGCTTCAGTTCGCTCTCGGCGATACCGCCAAGCCACACGTCAGGTGGTTGTTGTTTTGGCTTCGGGTTCACGCGCAAGTTGTCGTAGTTATAGAACTCGCCGTGGAATGTGACTTCCTCATCCGTCCAGCACGCACGAAGAACTGCGAGTGCTTCGTTAAACATTTTTGCGCGCTTCGTGCGTTCAACACCAAACGCTTGTTGTTCGTGAACATCTGCAACACCAAGTCCGAAGGCGGGGAGTAGGCGTCCATTCGACATGCGGTCAAGCGTTGCGAGTTCTTTGGCCAACACAATGGGATTACGGCCAGGAAGAACCATGACGCTCATTCCCACTTTGAGACGTGTGGTACGCGCTGCGGCCATGGCCATTGCAACCAGCGGGTCCGGGGCGTCTCCGCCGATGCGCTCACTGAGCCACAGGCTGTCGAAGCGAAGTCTCTCAAGAGTGTCGACCACTTCGAGAAATCCTGTGTCATTCAGGGTGGTGCGAACCCCTAATCCGTAGCCAATGCGAACCTTCATGTTTTCCATGCTGACACATGAGCCGCGGGGCAATAGCCTCGGCGCATGGCGAATTCTTCATCTTTTGACCCCGTTTCCCAATTTCGTGTGGACGGCAAGATTGCCATCGTCACTGGGGCGTCATCCGGATTGGGTGCGCGCTTTGCTCGCGTTCTGCACGCTGCAGGCGCCACAGTGGTGTTGACCGCTCGTCGTCTTGACCGGTTGGAGTCCTTGTCGAAGGAACTTCCAGGTTCGATTTCCATCAAATGTGATGTCGCTAGCGCAAGTGACCGCGAGGCACTTATTGCTGAAGTCATTTCAACGTGCGGGCGAGTGGACATCTTGGTGAACAACGCTGGCATTACTCACAAGATTGCAATTGAATCTGAAACACTCGACATGTTTGAAGAAACAATGGAAGTAAACACCACTGCAATTTGGCATCTGTGCAAACTTGCGGGAGAAAACATGGTTGCCAACAGAAGCGGTGTCATCGTGAATGTGGCATCCATCTTGGGAATGATTGCGGGTACGCCAATCAAACAAGCGAACTATGCCGCTAGCAAGGGTGCCGTTATCGCTCTATCGCGAGAGATTGCTGTTCAGTGGGCCCGCAAAGGCGTGCGCGTGAACTCATTATGCCCCGGATGGTTTGTTAGTGAAATGACCGCAGGAATGGACACTGATGACAGTTCACAAAAATATGTGATGCAGAATTCACCTATTCCCCGCATGGGGGCCGAACACGAACTAGATGGTGCATTGTTGTTTATGGTCAGTGATGCATCATCCTTTATGACAGGTCAATCAGTGATCGTTGATGGCGGGTGGACCGCTCGATGAGTGACGGCGGAAACCCGAGCACACTGACTGCTCGGCAAGTACTTAGCGCACCAGGAGTATTGCCACTCATGCTGGCAAATCTCACGTTTTACGTTGGCATCATGTTGCAAGCCACCACGCTTGGCAAACACATTTTCGATATCACAGACCGAGAACTGGACATTGGCTGGCTTGGGCTTGCTGAATTTGCTCCGGCTGTTCTGTTCGCGCTGGTCACCGGGTCAGTGGCAGACCATTTCAATCGCAAACATGTCGCGCTCATCGCACTTGGCGGAGAAGCAGTGTGTTCGCTTGGTTTGGTGCTCTATGCGCGCACTTTGCCAACAAGCGCAATGCCCATCTTCGTTCTTGCATTTTTCTTTGGTGTTGCGCGAGCATTCCTATCGCCCGCATTGCGGCCAATGGGCCCAATGATTGCACCAGAAGGCGGCATCCCTCGCGTCGTCGCTTTCTACAGTGCTACATGGACGGGCGCTGTCATCATTGGTCCAGCCGCCAGCGGTTTTCTTTATGCTGCTGATCCGTGGATTGCGTATGCAGTCTCTGCTGCGCTCATCGTGGCGGGCATGCTCGCACTCTCGACCATCTCGATTCCTCATGACAAGGCACGCCAGGAAGCAGCGGAACGGCCCACAGTGAAACACGCGATGGAAGGATTCCATTTCATTCGCCGCACTCCCATTTTGCTCGCGGTAATTTCGCTCGACTTATTCGCAGTGCTGTTTGGTGGAGCTGTTGCGCTTTTGCCAGTTATTGCAGAAGAACAGCTACATGTTGGCGATGTTGCGTATGGATGGTTGCGTGCTGCTGGCGGAATCGGAGCCGCAGTGATGGCTATCTTCTTGGCGTTTCGTCCAGTGCGCCGAAAAGTTGGCCGAATTCTTCTGTTGGTCGTTGGTGTCTTTGGAGTTTCAACAATTGTTCTCGGTATGACTCATTCATATGTTGTCGCGTTCTTGGCAGTACTCATTCTCAGTGCTGCTGACATGGTGAGCGTGTTCATTCGTGGCTCTATTGCGCCACTCGTTACTCCTGATGAAAAACGTGGTCGCGTGTCAGCCATGGAGAATGTCTTCATTGGTGCGTCGAATGAATTGGGTGCATTTGAATCGGGGGCCGTATCAAGCTTTGCCGGAACTCCAGCAACTGTTGTTGGTGGCGGTCTCGCAACGCTCGCCATAGTCGGCGTGTGGTGGTTCGGATTTCCATCGTTGCGAGATGTCGATACGTTCGAAGAATTGGACCCAGCATTGTCATGAGCATCAACGTTGTTCGCACCGCATGTACGTTGGATTGCCCGGATGCTTGCACGCTTGCTGTCACCGTCACTGACGGTGTGATAACTGATATTGATGCGGCAAATGATGGAGATGCCAATCCATTTACCGCAGGATTCATATGCCGAAAAGTGCAAATGAGCACCAAGCGCATTTACTCGCCAGAGCGCATAAATACTCCGCTAATTCGTACAGGAAGGAAGGGTGCTGGAGAATTTCGCACTGCATCATGGGATGAAGCGTTAGGCCTCGTTGCATCTCAAATCACAGAAGGAATTGCTGTTCGCGGAGTCAACAGCATCGCGCCGCACCTGTATAACTCATCTTCAGGAATTCTTGAAGGAAATGGTTCTACCTTCGAATTGTTTGCCCGACTTGGTGCCCCAGAGATTGAGCACACAATTTGTGCTTTTACATATGGACGTGCCTGGCAACAGGTTTTTCCGGGACTCTCGTCGGCAGATCCACAGTCAATTCCAAAAGCAAAACTCCTCATCATTTGGGGCGCTAACTCCACCGCATCTAATTCGCATCTTCCACCCCTGGTTAATGAATGTAAAGCCAATGGGGGAACAGTCGTTGTTATCGACCCTCGAGTGACGGGCATTGCTGATCGTGCTGATCTTCACGTGCCTTTACTGCCGGGTACTGATGCTGTGTTCGCTATGGCACTTGCAGCAGAACTAGAACGCAGAGGAAGGCTTGATTCGGCGTTTATTCGCGATCATGTGAGCGGCTCAGAGGAATTCCTTGCAGTGTGCCGCGAGTGGACTCTTGATGACGCAGCAGACGAATGCGGAATTGATGTCTCAGTATTCCAAGAATGTGTAGACCTGATTGGCGCATCATCTCCCGCCATGTTGCGCATGGGGTGGGGAGTTGAACGCAATATCAATGGTGGCAGCAGCATGCTTGCGATATTCTCCATGTGGGCGGTTGCTGGTCATTTTGCAGTCGAGGGAAGTGGAGTTCTCGGATCCACGTCGCGGGCGTCGTCAGCACGTGTCGATGCATTGCTTCCTAAAGTGGATACTTCTCGTGCAGCCGTAAACATGAATCATGTGGGACGCTGGCTAAATTCTGACGACGCTCCGTCGGTTCTGCTTGTTCAAGGCGCAAACCCTGCTGTTACGGCCAATGATCAACAACGCATGTTGTCTGGGCTTGCCAATGAAGCCATCTTTACTGTCGTGCATGATCAGGTGATGACAGATACGGCGAAGTACGCAGATGTCGTGTTACCCGCGACCACCCAATTTGAAGTTGATGACTTTGCGGGTAGTTATGGCTCCTTTTCGTTGCAACGGGTGAACAAGGTCATTGACCCGGTGGGTGAGTCGCGCAGTAATGACTGGTTAGGCCGTCAATTGGCTGCACGTCTTGGTGTACATATTGCGACACCACGCGCCGAAGATATTGAAGCAGAACAAAGCACAGTGGTTCTTACTCCGCAAAATAGCGTGCAGTTTCGTGACGTATTCCCCGACGGCATGAAGGCACGTTTGTTTTCGCCTGATTCTGAATTGCCATTACCTTCGCCGATGACGGGACGAGGATCTACTGGTTTGTATCTCCGACTACTGACCTCGGCTACTGCACGAACGGTGAACTCAATGTTTGGCGAGTACGACCCACCGACTGCAGCTGTCTCGGTTCATCCGATAGATGCAACAGAACGAGGTCTCAGTGATGGGGACATTGTTTCTGTGTCGAACGGTCTCGGCACTGTGACTCTGCCAGTGTCAGTCGATGCACGGATGCGTATCGGGGTCTGTGAGATTCCAAAAGGTTTATGGATGCGTCACGTTGCTAACGGAATGGTGTCTAACGCTCTGATCTCAGATGGGGTCAATGACTTGGGTGGCGGAGCATGCTTCAATGAAGCGTTAGTTCTGATTGAGAAAGTGGCATCCAATGAGTGAGATCTTCACAAAAGTAGAAAACCTTGCGAAGCGGGGAGTCATCGTTGAATTCAAAGAGTTCATCAATAGAGGGAATGTCATTGATTTGGCAGTCGCTTTCGTTATGGGTGCTGCATTCAAGACTGTTGTTGACTCATTTGCGGGAAGCGATAAAGGCCCCGGAATCTTGGGAGGCTTGATTGGCGCCATCTTTGGTGGGCAACAACCAGATTTTTCAAAGAAGGTTCTCACTGTCAACGGCAGTGATATTCCGTTTGGCTCCTTTGCCACGTCGGCTATGAACTTCCTCTTCGTCGCACTGGCACTATTCATGGTTGTGAAGCTGTATAACCGCTTTCGTTCGAATGATGACAAAGAGAAGGCTGCTCTCAACACCAACGATTTGTTGGTCGAAATTCGTGACGAGTTACGTGCAACTCGTAATAACGGCAAGCAATAGCAAAGGTGCCCCTTTTATGGGGTAATTAACCAATAGCCTTGGGAGGTCATGTCAGCCCCCCGCTTTCGCACTATTGCAACTCTGATTGCCCTTTCTGGCATCGTGTCGTCATGCCTCGGAGTCGGTTCAGATGCAGCGCGATTGACTCTCACAAATGTTGGTCGCATCCCCGGCATTAACGCCACCAGCGGTGCAGTAGTAGTAAACGGTGTGCGCGCATCACTTGCCAATCTTGATGGACCAGTGTTGGGTACTGTTGCCAGCGGCAATCGCCTCTTAGTTCTCGGAGATTCCATTCTTGCCGGCACTGCTAGTCGTTATGGCGGTGCAATGTGTGCAGGTCTTGTGCCCCTCGGGTGGCGCGTTGCAGTCGAAGCAGAAGCCGGTCAAATGATTGGGTTTGGTCGCACCGTGTTGCGCGATCGAATTTACGAAGGATGGGACGCAGCTGTTGTATTCCTTGGTACCAACTACGGCGGAAGCGCTGAGTTGTACGAAAAAGATCTCACTGCCATTGTTACATCGTTAGCTCCACGTCCGACTCTGTTGTTGACGGCTTCATTGTTTCGTCCCACAATGCAACAAGTCAATCAAGTGATTCGAATCGTGGCCTCAAAGAATCCGAATGTTTCGGTACTTGACTGGAGCACAACGTCCGTGCAAACAGGTGTACTTAATCGCGACAAGATTCACCCGACTGATGCAGGACGCCAAGTCCTTGTCTCATCCATTGCGTCAGCGCTTGGTGAAGCGCCCACAGGACCTGGGGCATGTTTGCCGTCAAAGTACACGGATGACTCGCTAGTTACTGATGATGTGATGCCATCATCAACAATTGAAGGCGAGACCCCAACGACCATCGCTGGTGCCACTGCGACAACCATTGTGGGCTCCACAACTATTGCACCCGCAGTTACTTCCACTGTGCCTGCAGTTTCAACATCGACAACGGTTCGTTAATCATGTTGCAAGTTCAAAATGTCACCGTCGAAGTCGGCGGAAAAAATGTAGTGCAAGGTGCCACGTTCACCGTGATGGCGCGAGACAAAGTCGGCATCGTTGGCCGTAATGGTGCTGGTAAAACATCGATGTTCCGTGTTCTTGGTGGAGAAAATGATCCAGCCGCGGGCAAAGTAATGCGCAGTGGCGCTTTCGGTTACTTGTCGCAAGACCCACGCACCTCGCCAGAACAAGAGGCACGTTCCGCAGTCGGTCACGTGTTGTCTGGTCGCAATATTGATGCAGATCTTGCGCGGATGGAAAAACTCCGCATCGTGATGGAGAAAGACCCAAGCGACAAGAACGTTGCGAAGTTTTCGAAAGCAGAAGAAGAGTTCACTGTGAAAGGTGGCTATTCAGCTGAGAGCGAAGCACGTTCTATCGCTGCTGGTCTTGGACTAAAGGAAGACCGGCTTGATCTCGCTCTTGGAGTTCTTTCTGGTGGAGAACGTCGTCGTGTGGAATTGGCACGCATTTTGTTCGCAGGAAGCGACATGTTGCTGCTTGACGAACCAACAAACCACTTAGACATTGACGCAAAGACATGGTTGCTCAATTTCTTGCGCAACTACAAGGGCGCTTTGCTGGTTATCAGCCACGACCTTGAACTGCTTGACGAAGCAATCACGCGAGTAATCCACCTAGACCGTCCCGATGAAGATGACACCGGCATGGTGTTCGAATATCGCGGCACCTACACCCAGTACAAGCGTTCTCGCGCTGAAGATGAGTCTCGTGCGGAAAAGAAAGCTTCGTTGCAAGCAAAAGAAGTTGCTCGCTTGCAGGAAGTCGTTGACAGGTTCGGCGCAAAGGCGTCGAAGGCCACCATGGCACACAGCATTGAAAAGCGCATCGCACGTATTGAAGGCGAATCAACTGGCATGCGCAAGAAAGATCGCGCACTCACTGTGAAGTTTCCTCCACCGCCACAAAGTGGAATCACTGTTGTCACCACCAAGGGTTTGTCAAAGGGCTACGGAGGCCCAGCAATTTTCGAAGATGTTTCATTCGACTTAGGTCGTGGAGATCGCCTACTTGTTCTTGGTCTCAACGGTGCCGGTAAAACATCCCTGCTTCGTATTTTGGCCGGCGCAACGCAAGCAAATATTGGTGAAATCGAGTGGGGTTACAAAGTGGAAGTGGGCTACTTCGCCCAGGAACACGACACCATTGATCCAACTCAATCTCTTATTTGGCACATGCGCCGTGAATTACCGGCTGGTTCAGCGCTGACTGAAACACAGATGCGCGCATTGCTCGGCATGTTCGGACTGCAAGGCAGCAAAGTATTTCAAGAATCCGGTTCATTGTCTGGTGGAGAAAAAACCAAACTCGCGCTCGCCATGTTGATGGTGGGACGTAACAATGTTTTGCTTCTCGACGAACCGACAAACAACCTTGACCCTGCTAGTCGTGAGGCAGTAGCTGATGCACTTGAATCATGGCCAGGCTCCATCATTATGGTGAGCCACGATGAAGAGTTCGTACAGCGGCTGAAGCCCACAAAAGTGATCCTGATGCCTGATGGCCAAGTGGATTACTTCAGCAAGGAATGGCTCGACCTCGTCAGCCTCTCGTAAGGGTTTCATTCGCCACCCCTGATACCGTCACTCGCTATGAAGTACGGAATTTTTGGTGGAGCAGTAAATGACGGAACAGTCGACGATGTGGTGGCTGAGGCCCGTGCGGCAGAACAAGATGGATTCGCTAGCTACTGGGCGCCAAACATCTTTGGTCATGATGCACTCACTGCGTTGGCCATTGTTGGCCGCGAAGTACCTCGCATTGAATTAGGAACTTCCGTGGTCCCTACATACCCTCGCCACCCACATGCCAT
>JBAXUC010000037.1:0-11667 GCA_037129855.1 Actinomycetota bacterium
TCAACTTGGTTATCCAGTTGTTGTAAAGCTCGGTGGTGACAACATTGCCCACAAAACCGAACGTGGACTTGTTCGTTTACGACTAAATAATGCCGAAGCCGTCTCCGACGCAGCGACAAACCTCTTGGCAGCCGCTACAACTGCAGATGGTGTTGTTCACTTGTTGGTTGCCCCGATGATCAGCGGAACGCGAGAACTGATTGCTGGAATGCTTGTGGACCCACAGTTCGGGCCCACAGTGATGCTTGGTATCGGTGGTGTTATGGCCGAAGTAATCGCTGATGTTACGTTCCGTCCAGCACCCGTTGACGAAGCGGGAGCTGCCTCCATGATTGATTCTTTGCGAATGCAGGGACTACTTGAAGCTTTTCGCGGAGAACAAGCGGTGAACAGGGGCCAATTGATTTCTGTGATCGTTGGCCTGTCCCGAGTCGCCATGGAGCGCGACGATATTGTCTCGGTCGACGTCAATCCGCTTATTGTTCGGGAAAACGGAGATGTTGTTGCCGTTGATGCTTTGGTTGAGATGGGTAAACGCAATCTCTCAATGGTCTCCACGCGCACTCCGTATACGGATGCCCAATTTCGAGCTCTTTTCGAGCCACGTGGAGTGTTAGTCGCAGGTGCGTCAACACATCCGGGAAAATTCGGATTTGTTTCTTTACACAATATTTTGGCTAGTGGTTACGCAGGCGGGGTGTACGGCACCAATTTGCAAGGAGAAGAAGTTCTTGGCATAAAGACAGTCGCTGATATTGATTCATTACCCGTCAACGCAATCGACCTTGTATTCGTATGTACTCCAGCATCTGCAAATCCAGACTTGCTTCGAGCATGTGCACGAAAGGGAATCGGTGCTGCTTTTCTTACCTCTGCTGGTTATGGCGAAGCAGGCGAAGAGGGAATACGTCTTGAAGCTGAACTGGTCGCTCTCGCTGACGAATTGGGAATACTTCTCGCAGGACCAAACGGCCAGGGAGTGGTGTCTACACCAGCGCAGCTGTGCGCACAGATTGTTGCTCCGTATCCACCTGCAGGAACAATTGCTGTCGCTAGTCAGAGCGGAAACTTCGTCTCAAGCTTCTTGAACTACGCGCGACAAACCGGCGTGGGAATCAGTCGTGCAGTGTCAGCTGGAAATGCAGCAGCACTTGGTGTCGCTGATTTAGTTGAATGGTACGGAACAGACCCTGAGACCACAGTTGCGCTGACATATGTTGAAGGCATCAGCGATGGTCGTGGTCTGATGGAACGTCTCGCGCGGGTGGCTGCACATAAGCCAGTTGTTCTTATCAAGGGTGGCGCAACCGACAAGGGAGCTCGTGCAGCAGCGAGTCACACAGGGGCACTCGCCGCCAATGATGCAATATTCGACGGTGCATGCAAGGCCGGAGGAATCACACGTGCCGCAAATGTGGAGGAAGCGTTTGAAGCAGCAGCCACGTTTGCCACACAACCACTTCCGCTTGGACCAAATGTTGTCGTACTGACGACTGCCGGGGGCTGGGGAGTTGTAACTAGCGACGCAATTGCTAATGATGGCTCGATGCAATTAATGACATTGCCAGAAGATTTACTCGCTCAGATTGATACCAAGTTGCCGCCGCGCTGGAGTCGAAATAATCCCATCGATTGCGCAGGAGGCGAAACGCGTGACACTATTCCTGAAGTGATGGCAATGATCGCAGAACACAAAGGTGTCGATGCGATTATCTACCTTGGCCTCGGGATTCAAGCCAACCAAGCTCGATTAATGCGGGAGGGACGATTCCATCCAGATCATGGTCTTGATCGCATAGTGGAGTACCACGAGCGACAAGATGCACGCTTTGCCCAATCAGCTCATGATCTATCAGTTGCTACTGGAAAGCCAATTCTGCTTGCGACAGAGTTAGCAGTTGCTGACCCTAATAATTCTGGCGTTCGAACTGTTCGTGAAACTGGCCGGCTGTGTTACGCCAGTGGTAATCGCGCTGCAGTAGCACTTGGACACCTCTATCGATATGCGGTTCACACAGGTGTCGCGCGCAGGTAGTGGATTTGGCGCACGATCGAGGCAGTCTGCAAACCCTCTTCGCACGATCAGCCTTCTGGCGATAGTTGGTTTGTTAGTCCTCGGGGGACTGTACGTGACATTGGCTCGCACTGCGTCACGAGTGTCCCATCGAAATGAACGCGCCGTCGTCACCCTCCCTCGAGTGTCACTACTCTCAGCACGTAGAACGCCGAACACACTGTCGGTTGTTACTCGGACCGGCAAAGTATCTCGAGCATTTGCAAACATCGTCTCGGACTTTCCGGCGCAGAGTTGTGTAGCCGTTGAATGGATGGGCACTCGTCTTGGTTCTCTTAACCCGACAAAAGCACTGATTCCAGCTTCGTCTACAAAACTAATTACTGCTGCTGTTGCACTAGAAGTATTGAAGCCCGAATTCAGGTACTCGACAAAAGTCCACGCCGCAGTGGACGCCAATGGATTAGCAGCAGATTTGTTCTTCGTCGGAGGGGGAGACCCCCTTGTCATTCGTAACGAATATTTGGCTTCCGAAAAATATCCCACAACCTCGGGTACTTCACTTGAAAAACTAGCCGACTCTCTCGTCGCATCAGGGTTGCGACGTGTTGCGGGTTCTGTAGTTGGGGTCGATTCGCGATACGACGACAAAAGATTTATCGATGTCTGGCCACAAGAATTTCATTTCACAGAAGCGGGTCCTCTCGGCGCTCTGATAGTTGACGATGGTGTTGTGCTTGGTCAGGCAACAAAACCTGATGACCCGGCAGTTGCCGCCGCAACCGAATTACAAAGCCTCTTGAACGCGAGGGGGGTTTTATTCGGCGGTATACCGCGCCATGACGTACTGCCGTCTGGTATTCCAGAAATTGCCTCCATCCAATCTGCTCCACTTACCGCAATCATTCAAGAGATGTTGGTCAGTAGCGACAACAACACCGCTGAGTTATTGCTGAAAGAAATCGGTTTTGCATCTCGAGGCTCTGGTACAACGGCAGCGGGACTTACTGCAGTTCACGAACTGCTGATGAAATGGAAAATTGACAAAGATGTTCAATTGTTCGACGGATCAGGTCTTGCATCAGACGGACGTATTCCTTGCGAGGTATTCATGTCACTGCTTCACATGTTTTCTACGTCCATGCCCGGCTTGATGGCAATTGCAGGTGAAACAGGGACTATACGAGACACATTCGATGGGACCGCAGTGGCCGGAAAACTGCGCGGCAAGACGGGAACTCTCAATGGAGTGAAAGCACTTGTCGGGTATCTGCCCGTCACGAATTCTGATCCGGTGATTTTCTCGATGTTGATGAATAAGACGGGGATAGATAATCAGGGCTCATATCGCCCCCTATGGTATTCATTGGCAGACGTGCTGAACAGAGCCTCTGCCTCACCTTCTGTGGAGCAATTGACGCCATAAATCAGCCTGTGGATATCTCTACGCAGCTGGCGTACAATGTGAACCCCATGGATACGTCCCGCATCACTCATCGACCCAAGAGAGGTTCTGTCGGCCAAGTGGGCGACCTAGTTGACACTGTAAAGCAATATGCACGTCAGGAAACTCTCGAGCCCCTCAAAGGTGCCATACGGTGGGTCGCAGTCGGGTCAGTAGCGGCTCTGTCCCTCGGTCTTGCTTTGGTTTTTGCTGCGCTCGGCGTTTTGCGTCTCAGCCAAGATCTCGGCGGCACAGTCCTTGATGGTTCGTGGTCGTTTGCGCACTATTTCATTACGTTGTGTGTCGTGGCTGTTCTGGTAGCTGTTACATTTTCTCGCGTCTCGCGACGCAGTCTCGCAAAGGATTATTAATCATGGCTGACAACACTCGCATCTCGCGCGATGATCTTGAGTCAAAGTTTCGTGCACTTCAAGCCGACATTCAAGGTCGTGCCGCAGACAAGAAACAATCTGCCATTGCAATTGGTTCTGCCGTCGCGTCAATCGTTGTGATTCTTGCGTACCTTTTGGGTCGTCGCAAAGGCCGGCGTCGCGCATCTCGCGTTGAATTCCGCCGGTTTTAGTTTTTATGCTCACACTTGTTCGCTTTATCGGACGTCGTCTCTTCGTTAGTCAATCCAAAAAATTTCGTTTGATCAGTCGACTCGTGACATTCATCGGTCTTGCACGGTTGACTTCGCGGGCGATTACGCCAGTACGGCGAATTGTTCTAGCCCGAGATGAGTCGATGGAAATTCGTATTACTAAGACTGGACGTCACACTTCATGAGTGGAGTATTTGCTGAAGGTGAAAAAGCACTGTTTATTGACTCGAAGCAGCGTCGCTATCTCATTCAATTGAACAAAGAAGGCGAGTTCCACAGCCATGCGGGGTTCGTTGCCCACACATCGGTAATCGGAACGCTTCCCGGACAACCTGTCGAATCCACCAAAGGGTCGAAGTACATCGTTTTACGACCAACACTCGAAGACTTTGTTATCGAGATGCCCCGAGGTGCTCAAGTCATCTATCCCAAAGATTTAGCACCAATGTGCATGATCGGCGATATTTATCCAGGAGCACGAGTATTTGAAACTGGCGTAGGTTCCGGAGCATTGTCCATGACGATGCTGCGCTACGGAGCACACATTACGGGACTCGAGCTGCGGGAGGATTTCATGAATCGCGCAAGGGCCAACGTGCGTTCTTTTCTTGGCGAAGAGGCCTTGTCGAGATACAACGTCTCACTCGGTGATAGCTACGAGGCAACGTTGGAGGGGTCATTCGACAGGGTAATGCTTGACTTGCCCGAGCCATGGCAAGTTGTGCCCCGCGTTCAACATGTTTTAGAAGCTGGTGGGCTATTGGTGGCCTACACGCCTTCAATCACACAGGCGGTACAAGTACGAGAATCAATGGGGAAGGGATGGGTAGATCAGCGCACTCTAGAAGTGCTTCATCGCACATGGCACATTGAAGGCATGGCTGTACGTCCTGACCATCGAATGGTCGCTCACACAGCGTTTCTTACTGTGGGGCGTTGGATCGGTTCGAATTCTTAGGGTTCAATAAAGATGCATTCGCCGGGGCATTCCTCGGCAGATTCAACAACAGCATCAATCATCTTGTCGTCGAAATTAGCGAGGCCTTCAGCACCTTCAGCGTTGCCTTTGGCTTTTGCGAATACTTTGTCGCCTTCGCGGACATAAGCAAGTCCGTCATCAAGAAGCGTAAAAACGTCTGGTGCAATTTCTTCGCACAGGCCATCGCCAGTGCAGAGGTCTTGGTCGATCCATACCTTCATTTAGGGGGTCCCTTCTCATGAGCCGTATCGCGGCACCAATGGCTGCCCCCGCTTGGGGACAGATATCAGCCTACACATCCGATACCCGTGTCGCCTTGTCTATAAACGTCAGAAAACAAAATGAGCGTGCCGATGATGGACAGCCCTGCGCCCACGGTGACGAGTAGCGTGGAGCCTTCATGACGGAGCCGACCATTTCTTCTGATGCACCTGAGACGCATCCGGTAACAAAGGCCCTACGTGATTGGTTTTTGGTCGTGGTCCTGGCGTTGGGTGCAGCATTACTTGTTCGCGTGTATGTCCTGCAGCAGTTCTACATCAGTGGGCCTTCTATGGAAACGACCTTGTTTGGCAATAACCGAGTGCTTGTGAATAAGTTGAGTTACCGACTTCACGACATACATCGGGGAGATGTTGTCGTGTTTGATCGGGTGACGACCAGCGATGGGACGGTCTCACACGATGATCTCATTAAACGGGTAATTGCTTTGCCGCGCGACACCATCGAGATTAAGAACTGCACTGTCATTGTTAATTCAAAGCCGACAGTAGAGCCGTATTTAGACAAAGACGTTCTTGATGTCACCGACCCCTCCAAAAGATGTCGAGTGGCAAACATGCCAATACAGACAGTGCCGGAAAAGAAGATTTTCGTGATGGGTGACAACCGTTCTGAATCATTCGATAGCAGAAGTTTTGGACCCATATCGGAGAGCCTGATCGTTGGTCGAGCCTTTGCGATTGTGTGGCCGTTTAGTCGAATTTCGACGTTGTAGAACCTACGTTCGAGGAACGAAACCGATTTCATTTTTGTAGGTTTCAACCATGGTGTCCACGTGGTCGCTAAAGACAGCATCGAAGCCCATACGAAGCGACGTCGACAAGACATAGTCATATTGACAATCCCAGCCGAACGCAAACATCCCGAATTTATGGACCAAGGTTGTAGCACCGCCGGTCCAATCAGAGTGATGCATGTTCAGGCAATCAACACCGTTAGTCGATAGCTTCGCGCACCGCATCTCTAATCCTTCTTTGATTCTAGAGAGACGAGTTGAGTCAACGAGGCGCACGTTCGGCAATAGAGAACGTTGCGCAATTACAACAGCACTTGAATAGTGACATAACCATAAACGTGATTCATCGAATCCACAATTTTGAGCAGTCTCTGTTGTCCGCTTAAAGCTTTGATCATCCTTAATGTCAATACTTAAATCAAAATCCGTTCCACACAATTCAAACAACGAAGCAAGGGTAGGTATGTGTGCCGGTAATTCCGAGAGACGTAGGGTTGAAATGGGACGATTGCGTGCAAGTTTTCTTACAACGCCATCGTGGTCAAGAACAACATGACCGTCGGCAGTTGTCCATGCGTCAGTCTCGAGACCATTTGCACCAAGCCGTAATGCAAGTGCGAAAGCATCGAGAGTATTTTCAGGTGCGTGGGCCATTCCGCCTCTGTGGGCGAAGGCAATTGGGTCAGACCGAAGGGAGGCAATGCGTTGTTGCACCCTCCAACACTAGGTGTCTGCTTCTATGCTGAACGGGTGTTCAATATGTCCGGCAGTGAGATTATTTTTCTGCTCGTTGCAGGGCTTGTCGTATTGGGACCTGAGCGCCTTCCCGGAGTCATTCGTAGAGGGGGAAAAATTTACGGAGATCTTCGGCGCGCCGCTAGCGGTTACGAAAAGGAGTTCCGTCAGACATTCTCAGAGCCCATCAACGAACTCAAATCGACAGCTGATCAAATGCGTCATGGTTTCGGTCTTGTTGACACAGAGCCGTCACCCCCGATGCGACCAGAGCAGGCCGCGTATCCGAAGCCAGACTTTTCAGCAACTGACGTAGATGTTCCAGCGCTCAACACTGACGATGAGTGACACCTCAGCCAACCCAATCGAAGGTATGCCCATGATGGATCACCTTCGCGAATTGCGGATGCGACTCGTACGTAGTGTCCTAGCAGTCGGAATTTCCACTCTGGTGCTTCTTGCCTTCTATGACCAGTTGAAGAATATGTTGACGCGCCCATATACGAATCTATGTGCCCGACGTCCTGATTTTCACTGCGATGGCTCGCTGTTTTCACTGGGTCCACTCGATGGATTTACCGCCCGGATGAGAGTGTGCGTGTATGGAGGGCTAGTTCTTGCTCTGCCAATCATTCTCTGGCAAATCTGGCGATTCATCGTGCCTGCATTGTCCAAGCGTGAAAAAAATTATGCGGTCCCGTTCATTGCTTCTTCAGTGCTGCTCTTTTCATTTGGCTGCTATTTGGCCTATTGGACTCTCGACAAGGCATTGGAATTTCTCATCTCATGGTCTGGCAGTGACGTCACCCAGGCGTACCAAGTGACGAAATATGTAAATCTCGTTGTGATGATGATGTTGGCATTTGGCGTTGGTTTTCTCAGCCCCGTCCTTCTTGTTTTCTTACAACTGGTGTCTGCCGTGACTCCTAAGACATTGATCAAGCAATGGCGGTATGCCGTGATGGGCATTTTCGTGGCAGCCGCCGTGATTACCCCGTCGGGTGATCCCATCAGCATGTTGGCACTGGCGGTTCCTCTAACAATTCTGTATCTCATCGCCGTTCTCGTTGGTTGGTTACTAACACGTCGAAGGACTGCGTAGATCTGTGACTGACGTTCGCGCAACATTCCTTCAGTCTTTAAATTACGAACCAGACGTTTTTCAAATTAAGGCTATGAACTCGATAGATGCTGACGCCTCTGTCCTGGTAGCAGCCCCAACTGGGTCTGGCAAAACTCTCATTGCGGAATATGCAATAGCGAGAGCGCGTTCTCTCGGTCTGCGTGCGTTCTACACAACGCCAATCAAGGCCTTGTCTAACCAAAAATATCGAGATTTACAGAATTTGTACGGCGCACACAAAGTTGGTCTTGTGACCGGAGACAACGCAGTCAATGCAGAGGCGCCGGTAGTAGTCATGACTACTGAAGTTCTTCGGAACATGATTTATTCGCAGTCCAGCCGTCTAGAAGATTTAGGTGTCGTGATTCTGGATGAGGTTCATTATCTCCAAGATGCGTATCGCGGACCTGTGTGGGAAGAAGTGATTATTCAACTCGACCCAGAGGTGCAATTGGTTTGTTTGTCCGCAACGGTCTCCAACGCCGACGAAGTAGGCGATTGGCTCTCAACGGTGCGCGGTAGAACCGATGTTGTTGTTGAGACCACCCGTCCCATTGAACTTGTTAACCACTTTGCACTGTTTGACAATGCATCTAAGCAATGCGAAATGTTCGAGACGGTTGTTGCTGGGGAACCTAATCGTCATGTGCAACGACTTCTATCGAACGCAACTCAGGTTCGAGGCAGATCTGGACAAAATGGTGGTAAGAAGCCACGCCGATTTTCTCCGCCAACACGCCCCGAAATAGTGGAACTTCTTGAAGACCAGTCCATGTTGCCCGCCATAGTATTTATTTTTAGTAGAGCCCAGTGCGAAGACGCGGTTCATTCATGCATGAATGCCGGCATGGTGTTGACATCTCTAGAAGAAGAGATACAAATACGAGAGATTGTCGAGCGACATTGCGAGAATCTCACCGCAGACGATAAAGACGCATTGCAGTACCACAACTTTGTTGATGATGTTGCCAGTGGAATCTCTTGTCATCACGCTGGAATGATTCCCATGTTTAAAGAAGCAGTTGAAGAATGTTTCGTACAAGGGTTGGTCAAGGTTGTCTTTGCGACAGAAACTCTTGCAGTCGGAATCAACATGCCAGCGCGGGCGGTAGTGATTGAAAAGCTCACGAAATATACGGGAGAGCATCACCAGTTGTTGAAGGCTTCAGAGTTCACACAACTGACTGGTCGTGCAGGTCGTCGCGGTTTGGATGACATAGGGCACGCAATTTCACTGTGGAATCCGTTTGTGGACTTTGACCAGGTAGTCGGGCTAGCCCTGAGCCGGAGCTTTCGTTTGTCCTCGGCCTTCCGACCGACTTTTAACATGGCAGTAAATATGGTACGCAATCGTTCTCTTGATGGTGCCCACCATATTTTGAATCTGTCATTCGCGCAATTTCAAGCCGATAAGGACGTTGTGACTTCAGAGGCTTCTCTCGACGGTCGCAAGCGCGAACTTATGTTGCTCGAGAAGGCTTTCGCAGAGAGGGACTTTGGTCAAGAGAATGTCACGTCCTCAGACCTGATGGCCTCTTCTGTTGAAGCAGAGATTGCGCTTCGGTCATTGCGACCTGGAGACATTGTTATGTTCGATGCATCCAACATCAGAGGACGTGGTCTAATCATCAGCACAGCTGCTCGACGCTCAGGTATTCGACTAACTGTTGTAACACCCAGTCGCAAGATCCTCGACGTCATGGCAAAGGATTTACGTTCGCTTCCGCTGAAGGCTGGCCACGCTGACCTACCTGTGCCCTTTGAACCTGCTCGTACCGAGTTTATTCGTGAGTCGGCTGCTCGACTAGTCAAAGCAAAAATCGACGAAACAATGGGAAGAGCGATGCAGGAGCAGTCTGGCCCACGTGTCGTCGATTCACCTTTGTCACATAAAGGTATTCGCAAACTACGAAACGAAATAGAACAGATGGAGAGCAGGGTTGGCACACGTGCAGGTTCAGTGGGCTCTCGTTTTATGGATGTCGTTCACCTGTTGGAGGAAATGAACTACATCTCAGAGTGGACTTTGACGGAGAAGGGCGAGATGCTTGCGGGCATCTTTCACGAGTCTGATTTATTGATCGTAGAAGTAATGAACCGTGGGTTGTTCGACAACCTTTCTGTTAATGATTTGGTAGCGGTATTGTCCACATTGGTATATGAGCCCCGTGGCGGTGATTCCGGCGGTGCACCACGTTGGCCCAATGATCAAGTGCGCCAAAGATTTAAGAAGATCGAGCGAGTGAGTGAACAAGTTCAAGATATTCAACGTGAGCGCGGTCTTTACCAACATCGTGCACCCAATGGGGGATTGGCATTCGAGACTGCTGCATGGGCGAATGGGAAACCGTTGTCTAAAATTCTCGATCCTGATCTGACACCAGGAGACTTCGTTCGTTCTATGCGCCAACTTATTGATCTCTTACGCCAAATTGTCACGACAACAGCAAATCCGTCTCTGCGTGACACAGCAGAGGCTGCCACGCGTGCGCTCGATCGCGGGGTAGTAGCTGCAGCTTCGGGAACATCCTCGCGATGATTAGACGGGGCGAAGAGTGGGGATCGTCCACAACGCGGACCGAATCCGATGTCGTTGTTAAGGGTGATATTGCATTTGCTCTCTGTTCACCCGAGCATCGACTGATTGTTTCTGGTGGTGACATCGCTCGGACCCTAGGTGACCCGCCACCACCAGACGTAGGAGCCAGTTGCACCGAAGTACCGATTGATGCCTTACGCATCACAATCACTTTGCGCAACGGAAACACGACCACACAGATCGCGTCGTCACATGTGATGATCGGCAACTGGTTTCGAGGTCGTCTGATATGCGTGACAAACGGGGGATTCATCGGACGGAAGAATGTCTCTCCACGTGCACACCCGAACGACGGATTCTTAGATGTCATGTCGTTACTTCCGTCCATGGGGTTGCAGCAGCGCTATCGAGCCCGTCAAAAGTCAATTCTTGGCACACACACACCTCACCCGCTGGTCGAAACTAGTCGTGCTCGCACTATTCAATTCTCGGCGCTGTTTCGCTCTGAGACTCTTCGAATTGATGGTCGTCGAATCCGTGTGTGGAGCTCCATACACATAGAAATTGTGCCGGATTACTGGAGACTGCTCGTCTAGCCATCTACGGTGGTGGAATGCAATCTTGGATATTGAACGAATCGCCCGGCACCTATGTGTGGGGAGACATCGCAACGCCAGAACCTCAAGAGAATGAGGTTCGTATCCGCGTTGTAGCGAGCGCCCTGAATCATATGGATCTGTGGGTTACACGCGGAATGCCAAAACCTCCACTTCCACACGTTCCCGGATGCGATGTCGCAGGAATCGTTGACGCAATCGGAAGCAAAGTGACATCAGTTTCTGTCGGAGACGAAGTAGTAGTGAACCCTGGCGTTTCGCCCATCGAAGACATCGTGCGATACGGCAACAATTCACCTATGGGACCTGGTTTTATGATTTGGGGTGAGCACTGTCATGGAGGTCACGCAACCTTTGCGATTGCCCCCGATAGAAATGTTCGTCCTCGGCCTTTGAACAGAACGTGGTTTGAATGTGCAGCATTTCCACTCGCGTATCTCACAGCATTACGAATGCTGAATAGAGCACGCGTTGCACCAGGTGAGACAGTCTTAATTGTCGGCATCGGATCGGGCGTCTCAACCGCAGCATTGGCATTAGCTAATTTCATGGGGGCTCAGGCAACCGTTACGAGCAGAGATGCTGCCAAGCGTT
>JBAXUC010000038.1:0-11618 GCA_037129855.1 Actinomycetota bacterium
GGATGCGACTCCCCACACCCCAGCGCCGACAAAGTAATTGATATTCATCACTGCTGATGCTGCAGCACCACCAAATACTGCGTGCGACAAACCATGGCCGATGTAGCTCATGCCACGGAGCACGACAAACACGCCAAGCAAACCACACAAAGCGCCAGCAATGGTGGCGACAATGATTCCATTATTGAAGAACTGATAGTGAAATGGCGTAAAAAGTCCGGCAAATACAAACGACATAGTTAGCCCAACCGAGACATTCGCTCAGCAATATCAGCGCCAACACCATCCACCACGACAGGCATCCCACCATGAATAAGAACTTCCATTGGCGCACCGAAAGTTTGTTCCAAAACCTCTGGTGTCAACACATCAACAGGCGATCCATCAGCAATAATCTCGGAATTCAGACATACCAACCGTGGCAAGTGTGCAGCCAATCCATTCAGATCGTGTGTTGAGAGAATTATCGAAACACCCTCATCATGAAGATCAGCAAGTAAGTGAAGCACTTCGTGTCGAGTACGAACATCAACACCCGATGTTGGTTCATCGAGCACTAAAAGTTCCGGCCGGTGAAATAATGCACGGGCTACGAACACTCTCTGTTGCTGTCCACCAGACAATTCACGAATATGCCTATTCTCGAGGCCTCCAAGACCAAGACGCTCCAATACCAACAGTGCATCAGCGCGCTCATCTTTGGTTACCCGCGGAAGGCGGCCAGTAGATGATCGCGTCATCGCCACTACTTCAAGAACCGTTACGGGGAAGTTCCAATCAACTGTTTCCACTTGCGGCACATACCCCATGCGCAACTGGGGCTTCTTTGTCACATGTCCCTCGACAGGGCTGATTGATCCGAGAATCGCCTTCAGCAAAGTGGTCTTGCCGGAACCGGACGGCCCAACTATGCCTACGAAGTCGCCCTTACGAATTGTGAAATCGATATTCTTAATTGCAAGTGTTGAGTTGTACGCACACGACATGTGCGCACATTCAACCAGAACTTCACCTATCACTGCGGATAGTTCGCCTTGTCAATTGTTGAAATTTTTACATTGACGGCTTTCAGTGCAGATGCATCACCACCAAGAGCTTCAACCATGGTTATGTAATCAAACTTCATTAATCCAGCCCATGAATGGTCAGCCTCACCAGGCTTTCCAGGAAGGTCGTCATCACGGAGCACATCGACATATTGCACACCAGTTTCTTTACCGATTTGCTCTAAGACCGGAGAAGGAAATACTTCGCTTCCGAAAATTGCTTTCACTTTCTTCGACTTCACTTGATCGATAAGGGCAGCAATATCACTAGGTGATGGCTCTTCGAACGATTGAGGCTGGATAGCGCCTATCACTTCGTAACCGAAGTGGCGCGCAAAATAGGCATACGCATCGTGGTACGTCAGCAAATTTCTGTCATTTGCAGGAATCGTTTCCGTGCTTACTTTCATTGCCTCGTCAAGATTCATCACGAGCCTTGAGACCATCACATAGTTCTCGTCGTACTTATCAACATTGGCAGGGTCTGCATTGACAAGAACATTGCGAATCGTTGAAAGATATGGCAATACGTTCGGGGGGTTAGTCCATAGATGTGGATTGGGTTTGCCACCCTCTTTGGGGAATGAAAAATCGTAAATCCAATCACTTTCAGCAAGAGACGAGGTGCCCAATTCACAAATAACTGCCTTAGGTGCATTAGTTTTTGCTAATTCAAGTGTGGGGTCTTCAAGTTTCATGCCATTAACAAAAATGATGTCGGCACTTTCAAGTGTGGCAACAGAACTTGGAGGAGGTTCAAAAGTGTGCGAGTTGGTTCCTTCTGGAACTATGCCCTGAACGATAGGTCCGATGTCTCCAGCAATCAGTCCGACCAAGTTTGTGATGGGCGCAACGGTAGTGACAACACGGACGGGCCTTCCAGTAATTTGTAGACCAGACATACAAGCGGCACCAGCTGTTTGAAGTTTTTCTTCTGAGACAGCGGGATCACTGATGTTTCCTTGGCTGAGATCGCCTTTCGGTTGTTCTACCGAGTCACTTGATGAGCAACTTGCCAGAGACAGGCACGTAATGACGAGAGCGGCGGTGAGGGAATTTCTACGCATCATTTTAGGTTACTTGCGCCTGAACCCAGTTCACATGCTGTCTAGCGAGATGTGACCCTTATCTGGAACGACCGCACAGCCCGAGCAAAGATGTTTGCTTCGACGTCTGGTTCAGTAACTACAGCCAAGTCAGTGGCCTGTGCAGATAGTTCGCGGAACATGGTTGTCAACACAAGCCTGGCAAGATTCGCGCCAATGCATAGATGAGTTCCGAATCCAAACGAGAGGTGTGGGTTTGGGTTCCTATGAATATTGAACGCAAAGGGATCATCAAAGACTGACTCATCGCGATTGGCCGATGGATACAACATGATTATCCGATCCCCTGCCGCAATTGGCTGACCGCCAACAACATCATCAGTCAGTGCCATTCGGAAGAAATTGTTCAGAGGCGTCACCCACCGCAACACTTCTTCAACTGCCGAATCAATAAGTTCTGGTTTGGCAGCTAATTCTTCCCACTGTTCCGGATGATCGATGAATGCACGAATGCCATGACTGATAGCAGTACGAGTTGTCTCAGCACCGCCCGCGATGAATAATCCCACCTCGTGAAAAATTGCTTCTGGTGGCAACTTTTGTCCATTGATTTCTGCGTGCGACCAAATTGACATGAAGTCATTGCGCGGACACGCGGACACCTCTTCCAAGATCGGCATCATTGCACCAAGAAATTCCCTGTTGGCATCAATGAATTCATTCATGATGAGTGGGTCACGCTCGCGCATGTCAGTGCGCATCAATCGTTCGCTCCATGACTTCACCTGGGGCCACATCTCTTCGGGGAATCCAAGCAAACGTGCAGTCAGTCGAGCAGGCAACTGCCCAGCTAGCAACTCAACCACATCGAACTCGCCTAGCGATACAGCTTCTGCGACAAGTTCTGCCACCAATGCCTCTACCTCTGCTGTGCGTGTTGCAACTCCGGCATGCGTGAGCTGTGGTTGCACCAACATGCGTTGTTGACGATGGCGCGGATCGTCCTGTGCAATCATGTTGCTTTCACCTGGCGACAGTACGGCTCGATACACGCCCTGTGATGAGAAAACCGACGAGCGTCGTTC
The DNA here is from genome assembly GCA_037129855.1 of Actinomycetota bacterium. Lineage (GTDB taxonomy): Bacteria > Actinomycetota > Acidimicrobiia > Acidimicrobiales > Ilumatobacteraceae > UBA2093. Next base: position 3,178 of record JBAXUC010000038.1, read on the forward strand.
AACATCCATGAGGTCTGCATGTCGCGTGATACCCCACAACTTGTTTTTCTCATCTCGATATACAGGCTCATTGGCGCGCATCCACGCCCACACTTCATGTGGATTCGATTGATATAACACCGGATCTAGTAGGTCAACGGTCATTCGTTCAGTGTCTTGGTTCATGTCATGTCATTTCTGTGAAGTGGATTGCGACCACGATTGTCCCGATTGTGGATTTGGTTCAGCTGGCAGTTTCAAAACTCGTTCACCCAAAATATTTCGCTGCACTTCTCCTGTGCCGCCGCCAATCGTAAGTGCCTTTGAAAACATATAGCCGCTGTACCAACTTTTTGACGTGATTGACTTGCCTGCAATTGCATCATCTTGCCCGATGACCATTGCATTGGCACCAGTGATATCGCGCGCGAGTTCCATTACGGTTTGTCCATGTTCATCGGCCATGATTTTTCGAATACTTGCTTCTGGACCAGGCTGCGTTCCCCGAAGCCGAGCAGTCAAGGTGCGCATCCGAATGATTTCAAGAATTGTGTGTTCGATATAGATACCCACGAGCCGATGACGCATTATTCGATTCGTAATACCTAGTTTTCTGGCCTCAGCGATGACATCAAGTGCTGTTGGACCATTGCCCCACAACACACCCCCTGTAGACAGCGAGACTCGCTCATTACCCAAGGTGACTTTTGCTAAGCGCCATCCGTCATTCACGTCTCCGACCACGTTGGCATGAGGTATTCGCACGTCAGTAAAGAACACTTCATTAAAACTTTCCGCACCAGCGATGTTCTTAATGGTGCGAATTTCTATGCCTGGCAAGTCCATCGGGCAAATGAAGTATGAGATTCCTTTGTGTTTCGGCGCGTCAGGATCCGTTCGCGCGATCAGAATTCCAAATTTTGAATAATGAGCACCTGTGGTCCACACTTTTTGACCATTAACTATCCACTCGTCTCCATCACGCACTGCACGTGTGCTCAAACTTGCTAAGTCACTTCCCGCACCCGGTTCTGAAAACAGTTGGCACCAAATTTCCTCAGCAGTGAGTGCCGGCATGACATAGCGATCTTTTTGTTCCTGAGTACCAGCAAAAATAATTGTGGGTGCAGCCCATCCAATTCCTATTTGATTTGATGGTCGCGACACGCCAGCACGCGACAATTCATCATCAATAATTAATTGATGAATAGGGTCCGCTCCGAGCCCCCACGGCTCTGGCCAATGCGGAGCGACATATCCCGATTCCGCAAGTTGAACATTTGTGGGGTGTGGATGGGTTGCAAGCCATTCACGAATGACTAGTCGCCGCGAATCATCATTTCCCGGGAGCAATTCATCCATACATTCAGAGTAGGCGCCCAGCAATTCTCAATGGTCAGCCAGAGTTCCCAGACTCCTCAAATCGGAGTCTCTATGGGCGCCCGACTACGGTTGCAGGAATGAACACATTGGGATATGACGGAAAAATTACAGTAATCACAGGAGCCGGAGGTGGCCTTGGCCGCCAGCATGCTCTCTTTCTTGCCTCACGCGGAGCACTCATCGTGGTCAATGACCTCGGCGGTGCCGTTGATGGCGCAGGCTCTGATGCCAGCGCCGCACAAAAAGTTGTCGATGAAATTCGAGCAGCTGGCGGAGAAGCAGTGGCAAACCACGACAGCGTGTCAACGCCTGAAGGTGGAGAATCCATCATCAAGACAGCCATCGATGCATACGGTCGTGTTGACATCGTCATTAACAACGCAGGAATCTTGCGCGACAAGACATTCCACAACATGACGTCTGAATTTGTTGACCCAGTGATTGATGTTCACTTGAAGGGTGCCTTCAACGTCACTCGTCCGGCATGGATTCACATGCGCGAACAGGGATATGGACGCGTCATTTCAACATCATCAGCAGCAGGAATCTTTGGCAACTTTGGCCAGGCAAACTACGGCGCAGCAAAAATGGGTCTGGTTGGATTCACACGCGTGCTTGCAGCCGAGGGAGCTAAGTACAACATCAAATCAAACGTCATTGCACCGCTTGCTTTGACACGTATGACAGAAAACTTGATGGGCGCAATTGGTGACAAGCTTGACCCATCACTTGTCACACCAATCGTTGCGTGGCTTGCACACGAAGATTGTGATGTTTCTGGCGAGATCTACTCAGTCGGTGGCGGACGCGTGGCTCGGGTATTTATTGGTGAGACCCAAGGTTTCTACAAGCCAGGCCTGACACTTGAAGACGTACGCGACAACTGGACACAGATTCGCGATACCGATGGTTACCAAATTCCCGCCAACCTTCCAGAAGAAACTGGCATGTTCTTTAATGCCATGAAAGACGCGTGAGCGAAGAATCAGTCGACACGCTCCGTGCTCGCGCTGCGGCATGGCTGGCAATCAATCGTCAGCATGCCCCGCGTGACTACGGAGCTATTTGTCCTCCGAACCTCATAGAGGATGCGAAGAAATGGCAACGGCTGATTTTTGAATCCGGATTCGCTGGCCTTCATTGGCCTACCGAACACGGCGGACAAGGACTTTCTCCTGCCCATCACGGCGCATGGGTCGAAGAGTGCGCAAAGGTCGGAGTGCCACCTGTTCTGAACATGGTGGGACTTGTGTTGGCCGGCGGCGCCGTGATGACGTACGGAACTGACGAACTAAAACAACAACATCTTCGTTCAACGCTCAATGCAGACGAAGTGTGGTGCCAATTGTTCTCCGAACCTGGCGCAGGAAGTGACCTTGGTTCACTCTCAACGCGTGCAGACCGAGACGGCGACCGATTCATCATCAATGGTCAAAAGGTGTGGTGCAGTGGCGGTCGGTGCAGTAACTGGGGCATTCTTATGGCGCGCACAGACTTTGAAGCAAAGAAACACGAGGGCATTTCATTTTTTCTCATTCCGATGGATTTACCTGGCATCGAAGTACGGCCACTCAAGCAAATGACTGGCGAATCAGAATTTGATGAAGTGTTCTTCACAGACGTGGAATTACCTGCGGAATATCTCATCGGTCCACTGCACGGCGGATGGGGTGTCGGCATGGCCGTGCTCACTAACGAACGCGGCCATATCGGCGCAAGCATCATTGGTCTTGAGCGTCGACTTGAATCATTGGCAAGTCTCGGCAAGGAACGCGAACTCTCCCCTACTCAACGCCAGCAACTTGCCGCTCTCATTTCAACGGGAACCGCGTATAAGTCTGTTGCACAAACACAAGGTCCCGTCGCTTCCACCGCATCGTCATTGATGAAGCTTGGGATAACAGAGATGAGCTTCAAAGTTGCAATGTTGCGCGGAGACATTGCAGGTGCCGATGCAATGCTTGAGGGCCCCGATTCGCTTGGCATGATGTCTGCTCCGGGCGGAGGAATTGCTGGCGGCACAAGCCAAGTGCAACGCAATATCATTGGTGAGCGTTTGCTCGGTCTACCGCGAGAGCCAAAATGACACAGAACATTGCATGCAACGACGCACACCTGATTACGTCTGTCGATGGTGTCACTATCGCATTACATGATTTCGGCGGTACGGGCTCTCCCGTACTGCTGTCGCACGCCACCGGTTTTCATGCACATTGTTGGGAACCAGTCGCACATGCTTTGAATCCCCATCATCATGTTGTCGGCCTTGATCATCGCGGATATGGCGATGCAGAAACTGTTGATCCGACCACGATGACATGGGATCAATATGGTCTTGATGCACTTGCTGCCGCTCGTGATTTATACGCCCAGCACAACGAACCAATCATCGGCATCGGCCATTCCATGGGTGGTGCAAGCCTGCTGATGGCAGCGCATAGCGAACCTCACTTGTTCAAAGCACTCTTTGTCTTTGAACCGATCGTCTTTCCTCCACCAGACCCTGATGCAGGTGAGCGCCCCGGTAGTCCACTCCCTGCAGGAGCCCGCAAACGACGCAGTAATTTTCCATCTTTTGAGGCTGCCATTGAAAACTTTGCAGCGAAGCCACCGATGGCAGCGTTTAATGCTGTTGCTCGTGAGGCATACGTTCGTCACGGATTCAAACCAACAGCCGATGGCGAGATTGAATTGAAATGTCTTCCCGAGCATGAAGCGCGCACATATGAGACGGGCGGATCAAGTGGTGCGTGGGATTCACTTCCCTCAATCACAACTCCTGTGTGGGTTTTATCTGGCGCAATGGCCCCTTTTCAGCCGTCAACATTTGCCATCACCGTTGCAGAAAGAATTCCGACAAGTACATACGTGCGTTGGGATGAAGTAGGACATTTCGGACCGCTCGAGAAACCAGAACTAATAGCGCAGTATGTCACTTCAGTTGTTGCCACACTGTCATGAGTTTTGATACAGCTGGAGACGAACTTTTCGAACCATTGCGCAAGAATCGCATTTTTATTTCAATATTCGGAATCGCAAGCACGGTTGGCGACTTCAGCATTGTGTGGCATGTCACCGGATTCTTGTATGCAATCGGATCCATGCATCGCCTTCACCAAGCGATTGCACTGTCCATTGCACTAGGTGCAGAGAGCATCATTGTCAACCAAGGCGTGAAGAGAATCTTTCGACGCGAACGTCCCACCGTTTCTGGTGATGACCGCTTTGATGTACGCACGCCAAGTACATCTAGTTTCCCTAGCGGCCATGCGTCATCTGCCACCTTCGCAGCAATAATCCTCATTTGGATGACAGGCTTTCCTCTTGCAATTCTGTGGATCATCATGGCTGGCGTTGTTGCGCTCAGCCGCGTCGTTGTCCGCATTCATCACCTGTCAGACATTGTGGGCGGGTTAATCACGGGTGCAATTTTGGGGGCCATTGCAGTCCCAATCATTTCGTCAATTATTGGCTAGTAGATTGGCTCTATGAGCGACAAGCGGATGAGCGACACAGAATCACTGATGTGGCGGCTTGAAAAAGACCCATACCTCGCATCCACCTTCGCCAACATCACCATTCTTGATCGGCCGCCGAATATGGATGCGTTGTATGCGCGAATGGAACGCACATCAATTCTGTTTCCGCGGCTACGTCGTCGTGTTCTTCCCGCGCCAGGAAATTTTGGGAACCCCACCTGGGTCGATGACCCATCTTTTGACATTCGCTATCACGTGCGCAACATTTCTTTGCCAGAACCTGGCGACATGCGCCAACTGCTTGACCTCACTACGTTGTTAGTTGCTGATCCATTCGACAGGTCACGCCCACTGTGGCACTTCATCATTGTTGATGGCCTACGAGGTGGCCGCAGCGCTCTCGTTCAAAAACTGCATCACACCGTTACAGATGGACAAGGTGGAGTGGAATTATCGCTCCAATATCTCGACCTGCAGCGTGACCCTGCGCCATTACCTCCGATTGACCCAGAGCTCATCAATGCCGCCCACACTGCTACTGAGCCAGATGCGACAGAAGCACTGCGAGGCGCGATGACTGATTCGTTGCGACTCCCAATAGCTGTCTTGCGCCAAGTGCGCGACGTGTTGTCTGACCCATCACTGATCGGAAGCATTGGTTCATCAACCTCAGCAACAGTAAAGGGCCTGATTGCTCAACTCAACGAAGTTGATTCGTCGCGATCACCACTGTGGACATCGCGCTCTTTGCGTCGTCGTCTCGAAACAACTCGCGTGTCGTATTACGACATGCGCGGTGCTGCAAAATCACTCGGCGGAACGTTAAACACATCCTTCATCACCGCCGTCGCACATGCGGCCGGAAAATATCATCGCGACTTGGGAGCACCAGTTGAATCATTACGTGCATCGATGGCAATCAGCACTCGAAACGAAAGTAGTGGCAGTAACGCATTCACTCTTGCTCGCATGCTGGTTCCCACTGCTGACATGCCCATTGAAGAACGCTTCTTAGCAATAAACGAGATCCTTGTTGCCGCACGCACAGGTGCAGAGTCTTCATCGCTTGAGGCACTAGCCACCGTCTCGGCAGTAGTTCCTACGTCAATCATCACTCGGCTTGCCCGTTCACAAGCAGAAACAGTTGATTTTGCTACATCAAACGTGCGTAGCGCAGGAGTGCCCTTGTTTATGGCGGGCTCACAACTTCTTGAGAATTACCCAGTTGGCCCACTGGGCGGTGTTGCATTCAATGTGACATTGATGTCATACATGGGAAGCCTTGACTGCGGAATCAATATTGATGAAGCAGCAGTCGAAAGTCCGACATTATTGCGTGACTCGCTGTCAGAAGCATTTACAGAACTATCTGCATTCGCACCTGAGCGCGAGAAAACTACATCGACCTCACAGGCCGACGATGGCGCTACTAAACGGCAGCGACGGTGGTGGCGACGCTCGCAGTGAGCAAACCACGAAGGTCGAGCAACAAGTCGCCCACTTCAACAGCTGATACCAATTCACGTCGCAACATTTCTGCGAGCGCTTTGTCAATGACGGCAAGCGCCTCTGTGATTACTGTCTCGTGAGTATCGATCATGTGGTGCTCCTCTCGGTATCGAACGGATTGCCCGATTTCTCGGTTCCGCCCGATATCTCCATCGTACAGTTGGCGTGACCCAACAAGTGTGCACTTAGCCACCTCTGGTGCATTTCAGCCGTGACTCGTGCCATAAGGTCTTATTTATGAATTTTGAGGGCAAGACCACCGTAGTAACAGGCGCAGCAAACGGAATTGGTGCCGCCCTGGCGCGCCGATTCCACGCAGCAGGCGCTCGTGTAGTAGTTGCAGACCGCGATGCGAAAAATCTTGAGGCCATCGAGAAGGAACTTAATTCCATTCGACCAGACAGCGCATTTGCAGTAGTCGCAGATATCGGGACTGAAGCTGGCAACGTTGCACTGATCGATGCAGCTCGCGCAAAGTTCGGCTTTATCGATTTGTTCTACGCAAATGCCGGCGTGGGAATGGGAACTGATCTTGAATCAACTGATGAAGAAACGTGGAATACCGCGATGGACATCAACCTGCATTCGCACAGATGGGCTGCCAAGCATCTCATTGGCGAGTGGTTGGCTGCTGGTGAAGGGTATTTCTGCAGCACAGCATCTGCAGCTGGCTTATTGTCACAAATTGGAAGTGGCCCGTACAGCGTCACGAAACACGGTGCAGTTGCCTTTGCTGAATGGCTGTCAATCACCTATGGCGATCGTGGCGTTCGTGTGACAACGCTGTGTCCTCAAGGCGTGAACACCAATATGTTGAACCCGCCCGATGCACAAAAAGGCATCGGCAATACAGACGGCGGCAGTGCCGTCAAAGCTTCCGGAGCCGTTCTGGAACCAGCCGAAGTGGCAGACATTGTGCACGACACCATCGTTGCTGAAAAATTCTTAGTAATGCCACACCCCGAAGTACATACGTACGAAAAGCGCAAAGTAGACGACCGTGACCGTTGGTTGTCTGGCATGCGACGCCTGCAAGCACGCGTCGGCGGCTGATAATTCAGCCACTCTGTTGTTCTAGGGTTTTGCCATGGCAGTACGACTAGACCCAGCAGACGAATACATGCACGAACTCGGCCCAGAGTCGAACTTCAACGAAAGCATGTACATAAATTGTTTCGACCCAACAACACAAGTGGGCGGATGGTTTCGCATGGGCAACCGTGCAAACGAGGGGTACGCAGAAATGACCATCTGTATCTATTTGCCAAATGGTCGTGTTGGTTTTATGTTCAAACGCCCGAACATTGACAACAACGATGCTCTCGATGCTGGTGGTCTCACGTGGACCATGGTGAAGCCGTTTGAAGAATTACGCATTGACTATGTCGGCAAGGTTGTTGTGCTGGATGATCCACATGACATGGCAGATCCAAAAAAAGCATTTGCAAATAATCCGTTTGCAGAATGCGAAGCACACATCACGTTTACTGGCCAAGGCAAGCCAAGCATGTTTGGTGGCGAGCCAGATGTGCCACACGAAGCACCTGGCGAAGAATTCGCTAAAGGTCACTACGAACAACTTGTTGCAGCAACAGGTTCTATTCGCGTAGGCGATGAAGAATTCGCAATCAACGGTTTCGGATTGCGAGACCATTCATGGGGTCCACGCTTCTGGCAAGCACCGTGGTACTACCGCTGGCTCACTGCAAACTTCGGAGAAAGCCTTGGCTTTATGGCAAGCCGTGTTGCAAAGAAAGATGCAGCGGGTTCTCGCGGTGGATTCGTGTGGGACAACGGACAAATTCACTTGTGCGATGACGTACAAATTTCAACAGACACAGTTGGTGAAGACAATTACCACGACACGGTGACCGGCGTCATTAAGTCTTCAAAGTCGAACAAAGAGTGGAACTTCGAAGGCGAAGTCACCAGCCTTATTCCCCTGCGTAATCGACGCCAAGACCCCGATGGCAATTGGCTAATGACCCGCATTAGCGAAGGCATGACCAAGTGGCGTATCACTTCTGGAGAACATGAAGGCGCAACTGGCTTTGGCATGTCGGAATATCTCGACCAAATTATCGACGATGC
>JBAXUC010000039.1:0-11383 GCA_037129855.1 Actinomycetota bacterium
GCGTGGGTGTCATCAACTGCCCAAGACATTCATACGAAAGAGAAGCGCGCATGGGGCGATATCGCCATTATGTATCGCACCAACGCCCAAAGCCGTGCCATTGAAGAATCAATGATGCGCTCGGGCATTCCATACAAAGTTGTCGGTGGTACAAAGTTTTACGAGCGTCGCGAAGTCAAAGATGCCATTGCGTATTTGAAGGCTGGCGCGAACCCACTTGATGAGATCAGCATAAAGCGAGTGCTTAACGTACCGAAGCGTGGCATTGGTGATACCAGCATTGGCAAGATCGATCTATTTGCAACGGCCAATGGCATTTCATTCATTGATGCAATGCGGCGCGCAAGTGAAGCAGGCGTTTCGGGCGGGGCTATTAAAGGAATCGCACTGTTTGTCACATTGGTTGATGAAATGAATGCCGCACTTGCTGACGGGCCGTCAGCCTTGTTGGAAGTCGCAATGAATAACAGCGGTTACATCACAGAACTTGAACAAGAAGCCACAGTTGAAGCTGCCGGACGTCTTGAAAACATCTCCGAACTCATTGGTTCTGCTGCAGAATTCACCCAAGTAGAAGAGTTCTTAGAACAAGTTGCGCTCGTTGCAGACACAGATGATCTTGATGCAGAAAATCACATTGTCCTTATGACATTGCATTCTGCAAAAGGTCTTGAGTACCCGGTGGTATTCTTGGTTGGTTGCGAAGAAGGAATTTTCCCTCATAACCGCGCATTGCTCGACCCTGCAGAACTGGAAGAAGAGCGCCGTCTTGCATACGTAGGTCTCACACGTGCACGTGAGCGGTTGCTGGTGTCTCATGCCTGGCAACGCATGTTGTTCGGACAGTCGCAGTACAACCCACCGTCACGATTCTTGGCTGAAGTACCTGCAGAATTGTTCGACCGTCAAGGAAATGTTGATTCAGGTTCTGATCATGGGCGAGTGTTTGGTCGCACCTCTACTGATTGGAACGATGCAGAACTTCCGGCGTACAAGCGCCGTAACGATGATGATGACGATGATTCGTTTGGTCGCTCATACGGGCGTCGCGCCGAACGTGCTGTCCGCCCTGCAGCCGAACCTCGCAATACAGACCACCTCGTTGACCTCAAGCCTGGTGATGACGTGATGCACTCCGTCTTTGGCGAAGGTGTTGTCATTGAGATCAAGGGCACTGGCGACAAGACAGAAGTCACCGTCCGGTTCCGTGAGAAGGGCACCAAACATTTGGCTCTCGCATGGGCCCCGCTGACAAAACTTTCGTGAAGTTCTTTTCAGAGCGCCGTGAGTAGTAGAAATAATGTCATGAAGGCAGCAATCCTTATCGAGAGTCTCACTGGGAACACGTGGAAGGCGGGCGAACTCATCGCGGCCAACCTGCAACAAGAGAACTGGTCAATCACCGGAATCTCTTCTTTGAAAGATCCGAATCATGCATCTATTCAAGATGCTGACACGGTCATCGTCGGTACCTGGGTTCACGGATTGTTTGTTGTTGGTCAAGCCCCTTGGGCAATTGACCGGTTACGGCATCTTCCAGCAATGGCTGGCAAGCAAGCAGTTGCATTTTGCACGTATGCACTGAACCCTGGAAAGTCTCTTGATGTCATGACGCGTGAATTGCAAATGCGCGGCGCAGAGGTTGTTGGCGGACTTGCATTACAGCGTGGACATTTGGCCGAGCACGCTGAAGAATTTGCTATTCGACTCGTTGATTCAGTTCCCGCTAGATAATTACGGAACCGTGGTGGCGCTTGCCGTCAACCCACGTAAATCGATGTAGAGAGTCTTTTTGTTCTCAACAATCGGCCGCACTTCAGACGGCGCCATTAGTTGCGACACCTGAATGGTTCGGTTTTCGCAATCAGTAAATGTGCGGCTGCCTTGAACGTGTGTTACCAGGCAATTGGCATCACGATCAGCAGGGAAGCCGTAATAGACCTGCCAGCCAGTGGCCGGATCTGAACCCTCATGGTCAAGGACGATTGATCGCACACCGTCAGGGCTCTTGAGGTCAGGCAATAGTAACGGACCATCGGCTGCAATGGCTTTTGCCATGGCGGCAACTTTGCCGACTTCAAAGACTCTGTTCCCAATTTCCGAGCCTGGTTCAGCCCGATTGTTAATGGCCGTGGCTATTAGCCACAAACCCGCAAAGAACAGGGCGAAAAATGCGATGCCTCCGAGAACGGGCACAACTGCACGAGCAAGAGGACTACGAAGACGGGGAAATTCCATGTCTCTATTCTGGCGGGTTGGTACGCAAACCCCCGTACGGCGTAGGGTTTACCTTCTGTGAAGCGCCCGTATCGAGTAGTTGTTGCCAAGCCAGGCCTAGATGGTCATGACCGAGGAGCAAAGGTCATTACCCGTGCTCTTCGCGACCACGGGTTTGAGGTCATTTACACCGGACTGCACCAGACGCCAGAGCAAATTGCAGAAACCGCAATGCAAGAAGATGCCGATGCTGTGGGTCTTTCACTTTTGTCTGGAGCCCACCTCACACTGTTTCCGCGCACTGTCGAGGAACTGAAGAATCGCGACTTGGCTGACATCCTCATCTTTGGTGGTGGCGTTATCCCCGATGCTGATGCGCGCGCATTGCGCGAGCAAGGCGTTGGAAATATTTTTGGCCCTGGTTCATCACTCAAAGTGATTTGCCAATGGCTTGAAGAAGAACTCGACAAGAGGGAGTAACTCATGGACCTTTTCGAATATCAAGGCAAGCAGTATTTTGCGCGCTATGACATTCCGGTTTCGAAAGGTGACGTTGCTGTCACTGTCGACCAAGCCATTGCTGCTGCTGATACAGCTGGATACCCAGTCGTCGTAAAAGCCCAGGTACAAGTTGGCGGTCGCGGTAAAGCAGGCGGCATCAAGTTGGCAAATAATGCCGATGAAGTTCGTACGCATGCCGGAAACATCTTGGGCATGGACATCAAGGGCCATGTTGTGAAGCGTGTGTGGGTGGAGAATGCTTCAGACATCGCAGAGGAGTATTACGCATCATTCACGCTTGATCGTGGTGCAAAGAAGCACCTTCTTATGCTGAGCCGCGAAGGCGGAGTGGAAATTGAAGAAGTAGCAGAGAAGAACCCTGCAGCAATTCTGATGTTGCACATTGACCCAGTCGACGGTCTCCCTGCAGCAGCTGCAAAAAAGGCGGCTGTTGATGCGAAAATTCCTGAGGCAGCACAACAAGGTGTCGCAGACATTTTGGTGAAGCTATATCGTTGCTTCGTTGAAGGCGATTGCGATCTTGCTGAAATCAACCCACTTATCTTGAAGCCAACAGGCGAAGTGCACGCGCTCGACGCAAAAGTTAGTCTTGATGAGAACGCTGAATTCCGTCACCCTGAATGGGCCGAATTCCAAGCAACAGTTGAACTTGATGCTCGCGAACTTCTCGCACGTGAAAAAGGACTGCAGTACATCGGTCTTGACGGCACCGTTGGCATTATCGCTAATGGCGCTGGTCTTGCAATGAGCACGCTCGACGTTGTGAATCAAGTAGGCGGCAGTGCTGCAAACTTCCTTGACATTGGCGGCGGCGCAAACGCCGACGTTATGGCCGGAGCACTTGAAGTAATTAACTCCGACCTCAAAGTGAAAAGCATCTTCATCAACATCTTTGGTGGCATCACTCGCGGTGACGAAGTGGCACAGGGAATTGTGGAAGCGCTTGGTCGTGTTGACCTTCGTGCACCAATTGTTATTCGCCTCGATGGAACAAATGCTGCAGAGGGCCGAGACATTCTGAAGAATGCCGGAATCCCCGAATCGAAACTCACTAGTAAGTCAACGATGCTCGAAGCTGCTGAAGCAGCTGTGGCACTCGCGAAGTAAGGACCCCCGTCATGGCAATTTTCGTCGATCAGAACACCAAAGTTATTGTGCAGGGCCTCACAGGTGGCCAAGGCAAATATCACGGACTGCGTAACAAGGCATACGGCACACAAATCGTTGCTGGTGTTACGCCGGGCAAGGGCGGCACAGACGTTGAAGGCATTCCCGTCTACAACAGCGTTGCTGAAGCAGTGAAAGCAACTGGTGCAACTGCATCATTCGTCACTGTTCCACCAAAGGCTGCTTCTGCTGCAATTCTCGAAGCTGCCGGTGCAGGCATCACATTTATTGTGTGCATCACTGAAGGAATTCCCGCACAAGATGAAGCACTCACGTACAACACTTTGGTTCGAGACTTTCCGAAAGTTCGTTTACTTGGGCCAAACTGCCCAGGCATCATCAGCCCAGGAAAATGCAATATTGGAATTACTGCCGGTGAAATTGCACAACTGCCCACTGCAAAGGGACCGAACGTTGGCATCGTGTCACGTTCAGGAACTCTTACGTACCAGGCGCTGTATGAATTGAAGCAACTCGGTATTGGCGTATCTACATGCGTTGGTATCGGCGGCGACCCAGTTCCCGGAACATCATTTATTGATTGCTTGCGTGAATTCCAAGCAGATCCAGAAACACACGCCATCATCATGATCGGTGAAATTGGCGGTTCAGCTGAAGAAGAAGCAGCAGAGTTCATCAAGGCAAATGTGACCAAGCCAATGTCTGCGTATATCGCAGGCGTTACTGCTCCTGCCGGAAAGAAGATGGGCCACGCAGGCGCCATTGTTTCTGGTGGCAAGGGAACAGCGCAAGGCAAAATGGATGCACTCCGTGCTGCCGGCGTATTGGTTGGACATAACCCAACAGAAGCCGGCTCTCTCATGGCCGGCATTGTGGCTGGGTTGAGCTAAGTGCCACGCGCACTACTTTCCGTTTACGACAAAACGGGCATCATCGAATTAGCGACGTCGCTACATGAACTCGGTTGGTCGTTGCTGTCAAGTGGCGGAACAGCCGCTGCTATTTCTGCGGCCGGTATTCCCGTAACAGATGTTGCAGAGATTACGGGGCTAGCGCCAATTCTCGATCACCGCGTGGTGACCCTTCACCCGAAGATTCATGGTGGCATTCTTGCTGATCGCTCGAATCCGGAGCATGTTGCTGAAATGGAAAAGAATGGCATCGAAGGGATTGACCTCGTTGTTGTCAACTTGTATCCGTTCTCATCCAAGCCTGGAATTGAACTCATTGACATCGGTGGACCAGCAATGGTGCGCGCAGCCGCAAAGAATTTTGCTCATGTAGGTGTTGTTGTAGATACTGCTGATTACAGCGATGTTCTCGAAATGATCAGTGGCGATTTTTTCAATGTCGCTGCCCGTCGTCGTTTAGCGCAGAAAGCTTTTCGAATTACTAGTGCGTACGACGCATCAATTTCTTCATGGCTTGCTGACGAAACAAGTGATCGTGAAGATGCAACTGTGCCGCCGATTCTTACTTTGGTTGCAGAACGCGCCGAAGTTTTGCGTTACGGAGAAAATCCTCATCAAACAGGTGCGCGGTATCGCCTTCCTGGTGTTGAGAGCTGGTGGGATTCCGCAACTCAACTCAATGGCAAGGAAATGTCATACCTGAACGTTCTTGATACAGAAGCTGCGTGGCAATTAGTCAGCCGCTTCGACCGTCCAGCCGCAGTAGTAGTGAAACATGCCAACCCATGCGGTGTTGCGCTTGCCCCGACAATTTTTGAGGCGTATTCACATGCACACGGTGCAGACCCCATTAGCGCATTCGGCGGAATCATTGCCGTCAATGGCGAAGTCAACGGCGAAACTGCAACAGAGATCAGTAAGACCTTTACAGAAGTTGTTATAGCTCCGTCGTTTACATCAGATGCGCTTGAAATTTTGTGTGCGAAACCATCGCTGCGGGTATTCGAAGCAGTGGCACCTTTTGGTTCGATGGCCATCAACGTTCGTTCAATTGACGGCGGTCTCCTTGTGCAGTCAGTCGACGAAGTTGATGAACCACTCGATGACTTCACAGTGGTCACTGAACGTGCGCCGAGCGCCGATGAGTGGTCAAGTTTGTTGTTGGCATGGCAAACAGTTGCAGCCACATGGAGCAATGCCATTGTGCTTGCACATGGCGACACTGTTGTTGGCATTGGCGGGGGACAGCCAAACCGTATTGACGCAGCACGGTTAGCTATTGGGCGCGCCGGTGACCATGCTGCAGGTTCGGTCGCAGCGAGCGATGCTTTTTTCCCATTCGGCGATACGGTTTCAGAGTTGGCTGCCGCTGGTGTCACTGCAATTTTCCAACCCGGTGGCAGTGTGCGAGACGAAGAATCCATCACGGCGGCCAACACTTATGGCATTGCCATGGTGTTCACCGGATCACGCCACTTCCGTCACTAGGCAAGTCGTAGACTAAATAAATGGCACGTATTGGTGACCTCCTTGCGGCGGGACGAACATTCTCTTTTGAATTTTCGCCTCCCAAAACAACTGCTGGTTCAATGTCGCTTGGTCGCACAATCGCCGAACTTGAATCCCTGAGCCCGTCATTTGTGTCATGTACATACGGTGCTGGTGGTTCCACCCGCGAGAACACTCGTGACACCGTGTTGTGGATTGAACGCGAAACAAACATTCCTGCAATGGCGCATCTCACATGCGTTGGTCATACCCGTAATGAAATCGAAGACATCATTGCTACGTATACGGCAGCCGGAATTCAAAATGTCCTAGCCCTTGCTGGTGACCCTCCGAAAGATCCTGCCGACGCGCGACCAAGCGACTACATGTACGCAACTGACTTAGTTGAGCACCTGCGTGAGATTGCTGATCTGTCAATCGGTGTTGCTGCTCATCCTGAAGGACACCCACGTTCACCAGATCTTGCAACTGACCGCCGCCTCCTTGCAGAAAAACTTCGCGTGGTCGACTTCGCGACCACTCAATTCTTTTTTGACATTGATCATTATTTGTCTCTGGTCAACGACTTGGCAGACCTCGGAGTCACTAAACCCGTTGTGCCCGGAATTATGCCGTGCACCAATATCGCCCAGGTTGAGCGGATGGCTGAATTGTCAGGTGCAGCATTCCCCGGATGGCTGCGTGAACGTCTTGAGTCGGGAACGTCGCCAGAAGATGTTCGTCGAATCGGAGTGGAAGCCGCAACGGAATTGTGCTCGCAATTATTGGCTGCAGGTGCACCCGGACTTCATTTTTATACGCTAAATAAATCCACAGCTACACGGGAGATCTACGCCCAACTGGGTCTTCCGGTCGCATGACCCGTTTCATCCATGAGTAATCAGAACGACCAATACGCAGAACTTGGCGGAACGCCGGCGTGGGGAACGCGCAGAGGGCCTGTTGTTCCGTACGTTCCTGCACTCGATGGCCTGCGAGCACTCGCAGTTATTGCAGTGATTGTGTATCACGCTAATCATCAGTGGTTGGGTGGCGGTTTTCTCGGTGTCGAGGTGTTCTTTGTTATCTCTGGCTATCTCATTACATTGCTTCTCATTGCCGAGCGTGAACGTTCTGGCACAGTATCGCTAAGCAATTTCTGGATGCGTCGTGCCCGACGATTACTGCCTGCATTGTTCACTTTGTTGTTCGGAACCACTGTGTATTGTGCGTTGTTTGATCGCGACCGTCTGGGCATGTTGCGTGGCGATGTCGTGGGTGGCTTTCTGTATGTCTCCAATTGGTTCCAAATTTGGAGCGGCTCGTCGTACACGTCTGCATTTGCTTTTGCACCACTTCGACATCTGTGGTCGCTGGCGGTGGAAGAGCAGTACTACATCGTGTGGCCGCTCATTATGTTCGTGTTGCTGCGTCGAATCAGGCCGAAGACATTGCCGATACTGGGTCTTGTGTTCACGGCGTTGGCTATTGCGATCGCAGTAGCAACAGCAATGATTTATCGCTCGGGTCCCATTGATACGTTTGCAACGACACCAGAGCAATTCATGTCAATTTTCGGACACCGTGTTGTCCGCACTGATTTTCTCTACCTCGGCACTATCACTCGTGCTAGCGGATTATTGCTTGGCGCTGCACTCGCAACAATGTGGAGACCATGGGCGTTGCGTCGAGGTCGAGTTGGTTCAAACACAAATGGTCTTGACATGGCGGGAATGCTTGCGTTAATAGCGCTCGGCTTCATGTGCTGGAAGTTTCGTGAAGTGGTCGATGTGGCCGATGTGGGCATGACTGGATATGACCTGTTGTATCGCGGTGGTTTCATTGCTGTCGCAATTGCCACAGTTGTTGCAATTGCGACCGTGACTCATCCTCGTTCTCGGTTAGGTAAGTACGTCATCGGAACACCTCTGTTGGTGTGGCTTGGCAAACGTTCATACGGCTTGTACCTGTATCACTGGACTGTATTTCAGGCGTATCGCAAGGCCGCGGGAAATTCGTTAGATGCGCGCGAGTTCATCGCATTGATGGCCATCACAATCGTCATCACTGAAGTGTCATATCAGTTCATCGAAACGCCGATTCGCACGGGTAAGGCATTGGCTACCTATCGTTCGTGGCGCGCACGCGGTGGAACCATACGTGGCCCGTTGGGAATTGTGCTTGGGACTTTGGCTGTTGTTCCAGTGTTCAGTGTGGTCAGCATGGCGGGTGCACGTGTGATGCCTGATGACATCACAGCTGGCCTCAACGACAATGAAGGCGCACTAACTCGCATCACAACAACAACCATTGCGTCTGGGGTCACGACGGTTCCGTTAGGTTCCACGACCACAATTCCCCGCGGGAAAATGGACGTGTTTGCAGTGGGTGATTCTGTGATGTTGGGATCAGCAAAAAAGTTGAAGTCCTACGGCATTACGGTTGACGCATCGAAGAACAGACAAGTCATAGACGCATTACAGATTTTCAATTACTACAAGTCGGTAAAAGAATTGGGCGACGTTGTTGTCATCCATTTGGGTACAAATGGCATTACAAAGGCAGCGACATTTGAACGTATTCTCAAACCACTTTCAGATCTTAAGCGCGTTGTCATTTTGACTATGCATGTGCCAGGTCACGCGTCAGAGAAGTTAAACAACACGGTTATCAACAATCTTCCGGCCACGCATTCCAATGTGACCATCCTTGATTGGTACACATTGTCAAAGCCGCATCCTGAATGGTTCAATTCAGACGGTATCCACCCCAATGCAGTAGGCCAGGACAACTATGTTGCACTTATTTTGCAGGCCATTGGCCGATGATTCTCAGGGGAAAATGGGTCTTCCATTGGGAACAACTACCCCGAATTGCCTACGCTTAGAGTCATGACATCACCAGTACGTATTGCCGTTACCGGCGCAGCCGGCCAAATTGGCTACAGCCTCCTTTTTCGTATCGCTTCAGGCGCAGTATTCGGCCCTAATCAGCCGGTCATTCTTCAGCTGTTGGAAATTACTCCTGCACTTGGCGCACTAGAAGGCGTACGTATGGAACTTGACGACTGTGCGTTCCCGCTTCTTGCTGGTGTCGTATGCACCGACAATGCCGAAACTGCATTCGGTGACATTGATGCTGCGTTCCTTGTTGGCGCAATGCCACGTAAAGATGGCATGGAACGCGGTGACTTGCTCAGTGCAAACGGCGGAATTTTTAAGCCACAAGGAAAAGCTCTTGGCGTTGCAGCAAAGAAAGACGTAAAGATCTTGGTTGTTGGTAACCCAGCAAATACCAACGCTGTTATTGCAATGAACAATGCACAAGGTCTTGACCCCAGCCGCTTTACTGCCATGACTCGCCTTGATCACAACCGCGCTATGACACAGTTAGCAGTCAAAGTGGGCAAGCCAGTCACTTCGATTACGAAGATGACCATTTGGGGCAACCACTCAAGTACTCAATACCCAGACCTATTCCATTGCGAAGTTGATGGCAAGAATGCAGCTGCATTGGTCAACGATCAGGCATGGATCGAAAATGATTTCATCCCAACTGTTGCAAAGCGCGGAGCGGCCATTATCAAGGCACGTGGTTTGTCTTCTGCAGCATCAGCAGCAAATGCTGCGATTGATCATATGAACTCATGGGTTCTCGGTACTGCTCCAGGAGACTGGGTGTCAATGGCAATTCCATCCGACGGAAGTTACGGCGTTCCTGAAGGCATCATCTCGTCGTTCCCGTGCGTATGTAAAGACGGCAAGTACAGCATCGTGCAAGGTCTAGACATTGATGACTTCAGCCGTTCGCGTATTGATGCTTCAGTTGCAGAACTCGTTGAAGAGCGAGACGAAGTAAAGAAGTTAGGCCTCATTTAATGAGCGTCGCGGCACTCGTCGATACAGACAGGTGGCCGCTAGATAGTGCTGAATTGCACAAGGAACTGAGCGACACATTCACAAAAGAAAACATTGCGATTCTTCCTGGTTTCATTCGCGATAATGCGATTCCAGGGCTTATTGCGGAATGTGATGAATTAGCAAAAGTGGCGTATCACACCACTGTAAATGCAGATCTTGAAGTAGTTGCGTACGACCAATTCCCATCAGACAGTGTGATTCGCTCGGTGTATGAGTGGGATCCACTCATGGAATTTGTTGCAAAAATTCTGGGCCAAGAGAAATTGTTTCGCTATGCAGATCCATTCGGTGCGTTGAATCTTGCTGTCATGCGAGATGGTCATGAACTGGGTTGGCATTTTGATCAGACAGACTTTGTCGTTTCCATTGCATTACAAACGTCCTCTGAAGGTGGACATTTTGAAAATGCATCGCGTATTCGTTCCGCGACTGAAGAGAACGCAGACACAGTTGCCGCCGTTCGTCGTGGTGATCGTCCTGACCTCGTTCGGACTGAGCCAATGACGCCCGGAACACTCATGGTGTTTAACGGACGCAATAGCTACCACCGTGTGTCGCGCGTGTCAGGAGCTGTTCCACGCCATGTTGCATTGCTGGCATACGACACCAAGCCAGGCACCAATTCAAATGATGAATTACGTTTGGGTCGTTACGGCAGATTGCCAGCATGAAAATTGGTGAAGGTTTTGTCGGTAACGGCGCCAACGCAGCGCACATTAATGTTGTTCTCGGACTTCGCGATGGACCCGTCGGCACCGCGTGGGCTACAGCACTTGCAACTCCGCGTGAAGGACATGTTCCGTTTGTGGCAGTCGCGCAACCCAACATGCCTGTTGTTCCGTTTACGTTGTTTGTCAATAAAGCAGCGATCGCAAATGATCGTCATGGCGAGTTGACATGGGGTGGCGCTCAAGCTGGTGTTGCTGCCGGGGTCGGACTCGCACATCAGGCATCGCTATTTGATGGCAACGTTGATTCGCTCGTTCTCATTGTTGCGGTATGGGTGAACCCATCTGCTGACAATGAAGAAATGGTATTTGTAAACAATCGAGATGCAACTTTTGCAGCGCTTCAACAGGCCCGCGATGCTGGCCCTGACATTGCTCAGGCACTCGCTGCAATGGCTAATCCGGCAAACCCCTATTTCCGAACCACGTAACTGTTTATTCGTACGTGGTCAGCGCGCGCACAGCTTCG
>JBAXUC010000004.1:0-32365 GCA_037129855.1 Actinomycetota bacterium
GTGGTCGTACTGCCACAACTAGTTGTCAGAATAAATACAAAGATGAGTGAAGCAATGCGACGCATTCTCTACTCATTAGGCCTAACTCGAATGAGCCCCTCTTGAACAACTGTGACTGCCAAGTGTCCGTCTTGCGTGAAGATTGAACCACCGGCAAGACCACGTGAGTTAGACGTTGAGATTGCATGCTGGTCGTATAAATGCCATTGGTCTGCTCGGAAAGGGCGATGAAACCACATTGCGTGGTCGAGGCTCGCCATCTGAATTCCGCCTTCGTTCCAACCAAGGCCATGAGGCAACAACGCTGTGTCCAGAAGTGTCATATCGCTTGCATATGTTGCAATGCATGCATTCAGAACTGGGTCATCGGGCAATGTACCGTCAGCGCGCAACCACACACGTTGGCCAGACGATTCAATGCCGGATCGGTTAATGGGTTCACCATCGGGATAACGCAAGTCAATCGGGCGAGGATGGTCGTACCAATCGCCGATTTCTTCTTTGTGCGGTTCCATGCGGGTCTTGAAGTCAGGAAGAGTTTCTGGATCAGGAAGACCAAGAGGAGCGGGTATCTGCCAATCAAGACCTGGTTCAAATGCATGAAAACTTGCCTGCAAGTTAAAGATGACTTCACCGTGTTGAATAGCAACAACGCGTCGAGTGGTGAAACTTCTGCCATCGCGCAGACGATCAACCTGATACAAAATTGGTGCGGCTGGGTCACCAGGACGCAAGAAATAAGCGTGGAGTGAATGAACATGTCGCGCATTTTCATCGACCGTGCGTGATGCGGCTACGAGTGATTGACCAGCAACTTGACCGCCGAACACGCGAACCCGATTTTCAATGGGAGAAACTCCACGAAAGAGATTGACTTCAATTGATTCCAGATCGAGCAATGTGATGAGTTCGTCAAGTGGTGTAGCCATCACCCCATAGTAGGGTCGAATCGTGTCAATTTCGCCGCTCAATTCAGAACTACGCCGTCATGCGTTAGCAGCGCAAGGTTTTATGCCTGAAGAAGAGGGCGATGCCTTGTATGTTGCAGCAGTGCATGCCGCACAAGCAGTACCAAATGCGCCTTTTGTCGAAGTTGGTTCATATTGTGGTCGTTCAACAGTGTGGTTGGGCGGAGCTGCACGAGAATCCAAGACAACATTATTTGCAATTGATCATCACTTTGGCAGCGAAGAGAACCAACCGGGATGGGAATGGCACGACACGTCATTGGTTGATCCACGCACGGGCCGCATGGATACGCTTCCATTTTTTCGCTCCACAATTCTTGATGCAGGACTCGCAGATTCAGTAGTCACGATGGTTGGTGATTCACCGACCATTGCACGTCATTGGACAACGCCTCTTGCTTTTTTGTTTATTGATGGTGGGCACGGTGTTGAACCAGCCACATTGGATTACCAATTGTGGACACCACGAGTCGCACAGGGTGGAACCCTTGCCATTCATGACGTGTTCCCGAACCCTGCTGATGGTGGTCGGCCGCCGTATGAAAATATTTATCTTCCTGCAATCGAAAGCGGATTGTTTGAAGATGTCAGTACAACGGGTTCGTTGCGGGTATTGCGTCGACTCTAGAGAGCGCGAACTTTTAAGTGTGCGTTACGACGCGCCATTGGTTGCGTAAACAATGTTGAAGCAGGAGATCCGCCGCTAATTGCATCTGCAGCAAGAATGATGGCAGCAGCGGTGTACGCACTGTATTCATCGGCAGGAAAACGAACAATCATTTTTTCTGGTTCTGCTGGATACACAATGCCGGTCCAATATGCACCGTCTTCACGGCGGTGAGGCATGGTCCACAAAATGAGTTCGCGTGCAATGTCGCGGTCGCCAGCTGCGCAATGGGCAATCGCGCATTCACTTGTTTCTGCTGCAGTGACCCATTGTTCGTCATCGACACAACGCACGCCTCGATCATCGAGAACGAAACGGTCCCATCCTTCGGCGAGACGTGCTTTTGCGTGAGCTCCGGTCATTGCGCCGGTGAGTACGGGGTAGTACCAGTCCATTGCCCATCGAGCCTTTGGCTCGAATGCATCAAGATTGGAAGTGATGAGTACATCAATTGCATCAGCCGCAGCGGTCCATTCTGGCTGGGAGTCACCAAGAAGGTCTCCCAGTGCAGCACCGCAATGAAGTGCATGACGAATACTCGAACAGCCGGTCAGTAGTGCGTAGTCCCATGGTTGTGAATCAACTTCTCTGGCCCAAACGATAGATCCATCTTCACGACGCATTGACAAAACCCATTGAAGGGCTTTTCGTACAGTTGGCCACAAGGCAGATACTGCGGCAAGATCGCGGGTGCATAACCAATGAGTCCACACACCTACTGCAATGTATGCATTGACATTTGTGTCGAGTTTGGCATCTTCGATTGTTGTATCTGGCATGTAGTAGTTAAACCATGAACCATCTTCATGTTGAATGTCTGCAAGCCATTTGTATGCAGAAAGAGCAGCTTCGTCACGGCCCATGATGTTGAGAGCCATTGCTGTTTCAACATGATTCCATGGGTCGCAATGGCCATTTGGATACCACGGAATCATTCCGTTTGGTAATTGCAATGCCTGAATTGAATCTGCAGTGCGCGCAAGGTCAGCTGTAGTGAGAATTCCTGGAAGGTGAGGCATGGAACGTGTGGTCATACAGATGCTCCGACAGTTAGTGGTTTGCGTGAGTAGACAACAAAGCTTTTACCCATAAGTGGGCTCAGTGCGCGCTCGGCAACTTGCATTGAGCGCGGCTGGGTCATGATGTCCCATTCAAGGAATTCGCGGTACTTCTTCACCAATGAATGATCGTTATTGCGAGGACCAACTGCACATTTCAACCACCAATAGGGAGAGTGCAAAGCGTGCGCGTGATGGCTATCTGTAACTTCAAGTCCGGCAGAACGAAGTTTTGCCTTCAGTTCTGTGGCTGAGTAGATGCGAACGTGGCCACCAACACTTTTTGGTGCGTGGTATTCATCAGACAACATCCAGTTTATTTTCTCTGGCCACCACGATGGAACGGTGACACCAAGTGAACCACCTGGTTTTAAGACGCGATGTAGTTCTGAAATGACACTGACATCATCTTGGATATGTTCGAGAACTTCTGATGTAACAACACAATCAAACGTGTTGTCTTCAAAGGGGAGTTTGGTTGCATCCCCGCGGAGTACTCCGCCGTATACCTTTTCCGTAATTTGTTTGGCTTCCAACATCGCGCCGAAGGTATTACGTGTGGTGACTACCTCTTCTGCTGCATAATCAAGGGCGAACACAGTTGCGCCTTGGCGAGCT
Source organism: Actinomycetota bacterium (assembly GCA_037129855.1). Classification (GTDB taxonomy): domain Bacteria; phylum Actinomycetota; class Acidimicrobiia; order Acidimicrobiales; family Ilumatobacteraceae; genus UBA2093. Next base: position 3,312 of record JBAXUC010000004.1, read on the forward strand.
GCTTCAAATGCGTGACGACCAAATCCGGCACCTGCATCAAGAAACTTGTCCCCTGGACGAAGTCCAAGGCGATTAAAACGAATTGTCAACATGTCAGCGACGCTTTTCTAGTTTGGCGCGATTATGGGGCATGTCGAGCACTTCGCGGTATTGCTCAACGGTGAGTTCTGCACATTGTTTCCACGTCCAGCGCGATACGACTCGTTGACGACCTGCTTCACCAATTCGGGCGCGCAGTTCTGCACTGTCAAGACCAGTAGCAATCAATGCTGCCAGTGCTTCGGCATTTGCAGCTGGGCATTGCAACACTGTTTCGTTATGTGTGCCCGTTACTTCAGGTAATGCGCCACCGTCTGTTGCAACAAGACATATGCCTGTGCTCATGGCTTCAATTGCAGGAAGACTAAATCCTTCATACAAGCTAGGTACAACGGCAAGTTCAGCTTCTGCATACAACTCAACGATGCGTTCGTCAGTAACACCGGAGACGAAATCAATATGTGGGCGTAATCCAAGCGAATCAATGAGGTCCATGCTGTGCCCGGGACGAGGCTTACCGATAATGGTGAGACGGATATCCCGATCTTTGCGCAAGAGCGCCATCGCTTCGAGTAGATAGGAAAGTCCTTTTAATGCAACGTCAGCTGATGCTGTAGTAATTAATCGACCAGGTTCGCGCGCGATATGAGGCAGTGGTTTGAAAAGGTCAGGATCAACTCCGACGGGCACAAGACGCATGCGGTCGCGCGATACGCCCATATCTTTGTTGATGTCAGTGATGCTGTTCTCGCTAACAACAACAATACGAGGCATTTTGCTCGCGACTTTTCCTTGCATCTCAACGAATGAATACCAACGGCCAACAGAGCGGCGCTTCCAGCGGTTCGGTGCATGACTCATTTCCAATTCACGGTCTTTCGTGATGGGGTGGTGCAACGTGACGATTGTCGGAATGATCTTCTCAATTTTCAAGATGTCCCAACCAAGGCACTGGTTGTCATGGACAAGATCGAAGTCATTCACCCGGGGAGTCAGTGTGCGAAGTGCACGCTTTGAAAATGCAAGTGGTTCAGAGAACTGACCTGTCATGTACCGAGCAGTCTCCACAACGTCTGGCCATGTTTTAATCTCCCAGTATGCGGGCATCCGCCCTGGGTATGCATCGTTGAAAATATCAAGGCTCGGTAGTTTGTGCATCGCGATGCGATCATCAAGAACTGGGTACGGCTGTCCACCGAAAACTTCAACAGTGTGTCCGAGATCTGCGAGTGCTTTAGTGAGGTGACGTGTGTATACGCCTTGTCCGCCAACATGAGGTTTACCGCGATACGTAAGGTATGCAACACGCAACGGGCCATTGGGGTCGTAGGTGCCTGACATAGGCAGTAGAGGCTAACTGGCACCAATCCGAAAGGCTCGGGCACGGCGTCGGGCTAGCCAGGCAAATGCAATCAATAAAGCCCAGATATAGACCGCATTCCCCATGCGTGAATACACGGTACGGCCCGATCGAAGCTGAATAGAGCGTTCAACCACATGTTGTTCGCTGATTGATGTGCGGTCATGAACAACTCCAGAAGAATCAATAAAGGCGCTAAAGCCAGTGGGAGAAATTTGTACTACGTCACGGCCTTGTTCCAGAGCTCGCAGGCGAGACGCCGCTATTTGTTGTGTCTGCAGAATTGTCCATGTGTAACTAGAACCATTCGTTGGATTGATGATGAATGTTGCCCCATCAGCAATTCCTTCATTGACGCGTCCACCAAAAAATATTTCCCACGAAATTGCAACACTCGCGCGAGTGTCTGCAACATCAAGCCATCCGCGAGATGTACCAGCACGCGCGTCTCGCGGTACCAAGTCTGTCGGTGCGCCAATAGCCTTCAATAGTGATCGCATTGGCATGTACTCACCAAACGGGACTCTGCGTACCTTGTCGTAACGGCCACTTACTGACCCATCAATGTTTACAACAACTTGCGCATTCGTAAATTGGCCCTCACCAGCATCTTCTGTGATGCCGACAACGAACGGCACCTTCAGGCGCTGTGCTTGTTGTGCAATTTCTGAGTACTCGGGGCTATCGAAAAAGAGTCCTCGGTTTGTAATGCTGATGACATTCTCCGGCCAGATCACTGCATCACGTTGTGAGTTGGGTTGGAGAGTCTTTGTTGCAGCCATATGAACATCAAACACATCACGCGGGTTTGTATCAACTGCGTGAGTTCCTTGTTCTCCACCACCTTGCACAATGGAAAGATTCAATGTACGTCCTATGGAATGGGTGCTGTTCCAAGTATTTCCCAGAAGAACCAAAAACCCAACGACGCAAATTGCACGAAAGCGATGATGAGTTAATGCGAGATACAACGTTGCGGTTGAGATACCAATGACACCCATCAACGGAGCAAGATCAGCAAGAGGACCTGAAACTTGTCCGATAGCGAGAGTGGCTAGTGGTACACCGCCGAATGGAAATGACAACCGCACTACTTCTGCAAGCGAATGACAAATGATTAACGCTGATCTATGGGAATTATCGTTAGTCGACAGTTTGGATGCTATGTAACTGGCAAAGCCATGCATCACGCAGAAAATCAGGATTGCAACTAGGTAGCCAGGCGCTGTGAGAAACCACATCCATGCCATAGATAGCAAGAACCATGCGGCTGCAAAAAGAAAACCAGTCGAGAAAGTTTTTTCTTTCCGCCGTACCGCCACCGAGCCATACATCGCAATTCCCACAAAGCCAAGCGGCCACCAGCCCCATGGCGGCATCGATGCTGCAACCAAAAGACCGGCGAATACAGGAAGAAACGAACGCCGTCTCATGTCATTTACGAATGAAGCGTGGCAAGGTGAGCAAGTGTTGTTTCGGCTGCAGTTCGTGCCTGTTGCACGCATGCGGGAATTCCGATACCTCTGTAACTAGCACCAGCAAAGACTATTCCAGGAGCAGTAGCACCGAGCGAGTGTTCTAGTTCAGCAAGCCGTGCAAAATGATGTGGACGATATTGAGGGAATGATTCCGCCCACCGGCTGACGCGAATTTCTGATGGCGTCATATCGACTCCGAGATGGAGTTTCATATCAGCAAGCGCAAGATTGATGAGTTTGTCATTGTCAAAGTGCATCACTTCAAGTCCGTCGCGGCCTAATGACACACGAAGAATCATGGAACCGTCATCGGGACGCCAGTGCGCCCACTTGTTTGAACCAAATGATGCAGCTGACACCCACCGTTGATCTGGTTTTGGAACTAGGTACCCACTGCCCTTGAGACGGGCTGGCCATTGTGATGCAGGGATTGCCATGGTGATCAATACCACTGATGCGTGAGACCATTGGCCAAGAAGGTCGGCGGCACGAGCATCAAGCGGGCGAACGAAGTGTGAACTCGGTTTTGCTGGCGATGCAACAACGATTGCATCGGCACGGTGTTGGCCTCGCGAAGTTGACACGGTGTATCCGGTGGTTGCTTTTTCGATTGCCGACACGCTTTCGCTGGTAAGTATGCGACCACCAAGAGCTGTTACTCGTTGTGTCAATAATTCGATGAGCGCACCAATTCCACGTATGGGAGTTGCAAAAATTGGACCAGCAGGATTTTTTGCTGCGGTGGCTCGTGCTTTGCCGGCCGCTAACAACATGCTGCGGCTTGCAGTGAGTGAAGCAATCTGCGGTACTGCAGCCATTGAGAAGTTGTCAGAGTCTGTTGCGTAAATGCTTCCGATGAGTGGGTCCACAAGACGTTCTTGAATTTGATTACCAAATCGGCTGCGCACGTAGTCACCAATGGAGTCGGTGTCTGTAGTGGCGGGCAGCAGCGGCTCGATAGCTGCACGAAGTTTGCCAAGTGGAGAGATCAGGCCTGACGTTGCGAATGCACGAATTTTTGCGGGGACACCAAGCATGAGATCGCCGGGAATGTTGTGCATGCCATTGTGCCAAATAGACGCATGAGCATCGGTAGGTGATGTCATTGATGCACCGAGTCCTAATTCAGATGCAAGTTGCGTAGCCCAGGGGACACGTGCAAGAAATGCGTCGGGACCCTCATCGATCGCAGGTAATCCGGCAAATGGTGTTGTGCGAATTTGACCACCAACAGTTGAGCCTGCTTCAAGCACGGTCACGTTGACTGGTTCAGACGAATTAGTAAGGAGGGTGAGCGCGCTAGTTAGTCCTGCTACGCCTGCACCGATGATGACAACTTGACGGGGTTCGCTCATGCAGAGATAAGTCTACGAGCAAGCGCAGCCATGACCAATGAGTCACTGTTGACGCACGCAGTGCGCGCAAACGCCATGCCGTATGACGCTGCTCGTTGAGACGCCTCAAGATCAAGGTCGTAGAGAACTTCGAGATGATCAGCCACGAAACCACACGCACACACAACAACACCATCAACTGATTCGTCCGTGTCACGCATAGTTGCCATTTGATCAATAACAGCAAGGATGTCTGGGCCAATCCATGGCTCAGGAGTACGTCCTGCTGATTGCCATGCGATGGACCATTGCGACCAACGCGTTAGTGATGCTTTACTTGCAACAAGTTCTGCAGTGGCACGAAGTTCTTCTGGGTACGGATCACCGGCGTCGATGATTCGTTGTGGCAATGAATGCGCTGTGAACAACACCTTCGTGCGCTCTGGCATGTTTGACAACTTTGTGCGCAGATCAGCAGCTAAGAAATCAATGAAAGCGTCTTCACGTGCCCATGTTTCAACGGCGCGCACTTCAATATTGTGAGGTGCTGCAGCAGCCCGTACTCGATCCGTGTATTGACCAATGGAATATGTGGAATAGTGCGGAGCTAGAACAAGACAGACAATGCGCGTGAAACCGAGGGCTGCAACCTCAGCGACAGATTCTTCTACGAATGGTGTTGCATGTTTGAGACCAAGAAATACTTGGTAGTGACCAGGATCGATGAGTTCAAGTTGTTCTTGAAGTGCATCTCGTTGTGACTCTGTGAGTTGCTTTAATGGAGACAACCCACCAATAGCTTCGTATCGTTTGATGAGATCGTTCAGTTGTTCGTCGGTGGGTGCGCGCCCACGACGAATATCTGTGTAATACGGCAAAATTTCTTCTTTGGTGCGTGGCGTACCATACGCCATCAACATCACTGCGGTACGAGAGGAGTTGCTCATTTTTTTGTCTTTTCGTGAACGTAGTCCACAATGTCGGTGAGAACACTGGGGTCTGTATCGGGTTGCACCCCATGGCCGAGGTTGAAGATGTGGCCAGCGTGTCCTGCATTGTCTGCAAGCACTGTTTCTGCACCAGAAAGCGCAATGGCAGAACCTGCCAATACAAGAGCAGGGTCAAGGTTTCCTTGCACCACAGTGTCAGCACCAAGGCGAGTACGTGCACTACGAATTGTTGTTCTCCAGTCGAGACCAATGATTGCGTTGCCTACTGAGTTCATTGATTCCAACAGGTGATCGCATCCGATTCCGTAGTGAATGCCGGCAACACCAGGATGACGTTCAGCCAATTGTTGGAACACTGTCGTTGTATGTGGTTTCACATACGTGTCGTAGTCGGAACGAGATAGTGCACCAGCCCATGAATCAAATAGTTGAAAAGCTTCAGCACCAGCTGAAATCTGTGCAGAGATGAATTCAACAGAATGTTGCGAAAGATGTTCCATCACGTCATGCCATAAGACCTCGTCTTCACGCATTAACCGTTTTGTGTTCTCGTAAGTACGGCTTGGTCTTCCTTCAATGAGGTAACTAGCAACAGTGAACGGCGCGCCTGCAAATGCCAACAGAGGCACTTTCAGTTCCTTTACTAATGCGAGCACTGTGTCAGTGACGTACTCAATGTCTTCGTGATGCAGTGGGCGAAGGCGTGCAAGGTCGTTTCGAGAACGAAGTGGGGACGGGGCTACTGGCCCAGTTCCGGGTGCAACGTCGATACCGAAACCAACTGCGTGTGCCGGCACAACAATGTCTGAATAGAGAACTGCTGCATCAACGTTGTGGCGTCGAACGGGTTGCAGTGTGAACTCCGCTGCAAGTTCAGGCTTCTTGATTGCGTCAAGAATGCTTCCTTCACCGCGCAACGCTTTGTATTCAGGAAGACTGCGTCCGGCTTGGCGCATGAACCAGACAGGGGTGTGGGTGGCCTGCTGACCGCGGGCGGCGGCAAGAAAGGGGTCATTCGGGAGGCTGGTCATGAGGTTGGTATGCCCTTGTGTGTCATGGGTTTCACGCTATCGGTGGTTGCCCCGAGGCATTTGGCGCAGTTGCGCATCGATGCGGGCAATTCGAGTGCGAGCTGGTGGGTGAGTAGTGATGAGACGGTCTTTCCACTGGGAGGACCTTTCGCCCTGGCCTTGTTCCACCACGATGCGCAGTGCATTGAGTAACTGACGACCAAATCCCATAGCGACGACGGTTTCATCTGCTTTGAATTCTGCACCTTTGCCTACCGCATTGCCGATGTATTGCGACACAGTGATCATGGACAAAAAGAGCCACGAAATAATCGTGATGAACCCAGTGAGTGTTTTTCCGACTGAGGAACCCAATGATGATTTCGTGATAAATACATCAGTTGCGGCGTGTGCAACATTCTGTAACAAGAAACCAATTTTGGCGAGCAGCACAATGGGAATTGTTAGCCACTGTCCAATAGTGAGTGCAATGGTGTGCATCCCTAAGTGGTGACTGAGTTCATGGGCCAGAACTCCACTGAGGTTGTCTTGCGACAAGTTCTCTATGGCCCAACTTGACACCACAACAAGGTGACCGCCTGAAGCAAAGGCATTCAGATCTTCTGAATCAGCAACAGCGAGAACAAACTTTCCCGGTGGAATGTGATTTGCTTGCGCCACGATGTGCCATGAACGTTGCAATGTGTCGCGCTCTGCTCGCGTTGGGGTGCGTGCGCCAAGTAAGCGTTGAAGAGCAAGACGTTGAATTGAACGGACAAAGAGCAATCCACCAAGCAAAAACCACACGGTTGCAAAGAGGGCGAAGGGTATGTAATAGAACTGCACGAATACCCACCAGAATGCAGAGACTGCAATGAGCCAGGCCGGCACAAGTGCGATGACCGGAGCAATGGCAGCCACCGCGTATCCGTCAATCTTGCGTTGACGTTGGGGTTGATCAGCGCGGGCCATGGACTCCTAGTCCACCAGCATCTGCGCCTCGGGTCAAACTCCCCGTCATAGCCGTGCCAAAGGTCTCACCTACACTGAACAAGATGACAGGCACACGGATCGAGCGCATTGAGACTCACGAACGAAATCCGAAGTGGAAACTTGCTCCGATGCGCATCGAGATGTCTGAATGCATCAACTGTGATGCATGCCTTCGTCATTGCCCCCCGCAACTGGGAGCCATCTTCAATGTCGGTACCGATGTGGTGATTATCCCGGAACTCTGCAGCGGGTGCGACAAGTGCCTTCCTGTCTGCCCCGTGAACTGTATTTATCCTTTTCCTGAGTGGGAAGAATCCGAGGTGCCAACCGAATGGTGGGAACAGCCTGGCTCTGACAATGACCCCTACGATTAGTTCGAACGAAAGGACGTCACCATGACCGCACCAACAATTCCAGGAGCAGAGGCCTACTCTCACATTGGCAATGGCGACGTCGGAGTGCTTGTCCTTCATGGTTTCACAGGTAACCCTGGCTCAATGCGGGCACTTGCTGAGGCATGTGCGACTGCTGGTTTTCATGTCGAACTTCCACAACTTGCCGGTCACGGCACTGCAATCGAAGACATGATCCCCACTCGATGGGCTGATTGGAGCGGAGATGCCGAGAAGGCGTATCAGGTTCTTTCGAAGCGTGCGAAAAAAATTGTTGTGATGGGTTTGTCGATGGGTGGCGCTTTGACATTGTGGATGGCCGCTCAACATCCGGAAGCGTGCGGCATTGTTTGTGTCAACCCAGCGACGCAACCGCAAACATCTGACGTGATCGACATGTTGCAAGGAATGATCGACGCAGGAACCGTGATGGTGGAAGCAATTGGTTCTGACATTGCAGACCCAAGCGCGCACGAGACTGCGTATCCTGGCACTCCGCTTGCTGCAATGAAGTCATTTTTGTCTGAAGGTCTAGCACCGCTTGCACCTCGTTACCCGTCGATCAAGATGCCGATGTTGTTGTACACCTCAACGCAAGACCATGTTGTGCAACCAAGCGATAGTGATGCAGTAGCAGCAACGTATGGAGGCCCTGTAGAGCGCGTCATTCTTGAACGCAGTTATCACGTTGCAACGCAGGACTACGACAAAGACGTCATCTTCACGGGTGCTGTTGCATTCGTGCACCGCGTCACCGCATGACAATTGAATTCCTTCTTGGAGTAATTCCGAGTCCATCATCCGGTTCGATTCATCTTGGGCCATTGCGCCTCAATGCATACGGGTTGATGATTGCAATTGGTGTCATTGTTGCAGTTCGCATCGCGGGACGTCGCGCAGAAAATAAGGGCGTCGGCACAACTGAAGATATTTCTTCCATTGCAATGTGGGCTGTTCCTGCTGGAGTTATTGGCGGTCGTGCGTATCACGTACTAACGGACTTTGAGCGATTTCAGGGGCACTGGTTCGACGCCGTAAAGATTTGGCAAGGCGGCTTAGGTATTTGGGGTGGCGTCACGGCTGGTGTTGCAGTTGGTTGGTGGTGTGCTCGTCGACGTGGACTTGATGCGTGGTGGATTATTTCGTGTGCTGCACCTGCCATTGCAATTGCGCAGGCAATTGGTCGCTGGGGCAATTGGTTTAACCAAGAACTATTTGGTCGGCCGACAACCCTTCCATGGGCATTGAAGGTGTCCGGAGATATCGCAGTGAAAGCTGGGTATACCGCGGGTACAACATTCCACCCGACCTTTCTCTATGAGTCGGTGGGTTGCGTCGTTTTGGCGTGGCTTCTTCTTCGTCTTGAGCAGCGCATCGCCCTGGCCCGTGGCCGATTGTTTGCGTGGTATGTGGCCGGATACACCGTTCTGCGGTTTGGAACAGAAAGTCTCCGCGTTGACACAGCCCACCATTTCGGCGGCATGCGCTTGAACCAGTGGGTGGCTATCGCTGTATTCGCAGCGGCGGTCCTGTTTTTGGCTGTTGATCGTCTGCGTTCTCGGGAGACCCCCGAAGCGTCTACGGTCTTAGACCATGAGTGAATGTCTATACGAAGTCCTAGAGCCCGGTATCGGTCTCATCACGTTTAACCGTCCTGATCGCCTGAACGCGTGGACTGGTCGCATGGGTAATGAATATTTCGCAGCCCTCGATGCTGCAAATGCAGATCCGAAAGTACGCGTCATTGTTGTCACGGGTGCTGGCAAGGGTTACTGCGCTGGTGCAGACATGGGAACACTGCAAGCCATTCCATCAGGTGACACTGCGAAGAACGATGACGGTCCAAGCATTGTGGAAGGTCGCATGCAAGACGAGATCACTCGTCTACCAAAGCCGGTCATCGCTGCAGTCAACGGTGCGGCCGCTGGTCTTGGCATGGTGCAAGCACTGATGTGCGATATGCGTTTCTGTGCTGATACTGCAAAGTTCACTGTTGCATTCTCGAAGCGCGGACTGATTGGTGAGTACGGCATCTCATGGGTGTTGCCACGCTTGGTTGGTCAGGCAATAGCACTTGACCTCATGATGTCAAGCCGCATTGTCATGGCGCAAGAAGCTCTCGAAATGGGAATGGTGAACAAAGTTGTTCCTGCAGACCAGCTCATGAAAGTTGTTCTCGAATACGCATCCGACCTTGCGATGAACGTGTCGCCATCGTCGATGGCAGTCATGAAGCGCCAGGTCTATTCCGACTACGGCAAAGACGTGGCAACCGCAAGTAAGGACGCTCTTGTTTTGATGCAGAAGTCGTTCACTCGGTCGGACTTTAAAGAGGGCGTTCAGAGCTTTCTTCAGAAGCGTCAGGCTGAATTTCCGCCTGTTCACCCGAACGCCTGAGTTTCGTTTTCGCCTTTCCGTATCAGAGGCTCGTAGGCTGAGAAGCCGTGAGCCCATCTGGTACCCCCATATCCGCAGCTGATGTAGCCAAAGTCGCTCGTCTGGCACGCCTCGACATTGACGAGGCCAGTGTCGTGCACTTCACCGAGCAACTGGCAAAGGTCATGGGTCATTTCAGTGACATCGATGCGCTTGACCTGTCTGGTGTTGGTCCAATGACTCAACCGTTCCCACTTGTCAATGTGTTGCGTGAAGATGTCGAGCAGCCCTGTCTCGACACTGACGAAGTATTAGATGCAGCGCCATCTTCTGACCAACGACGTTTTCGTGTTCCACCAATCATCGGATTGGACGATTAGGCATGGCCACTATTCCAACAACCGCATCGGGAATTGCTGCAGCAATCGCATCAAAACAAATCACTGCACGTGAAGTCATTGACTCGTATCTTGCACAAATCACTGCACGTGAGTCTGATATTCATGCTTTTAATCTTGTAACTGCGGATGCAGCACGTGCTCACGCAGATGCAATTGATGCGGACATTGCGGCAGGTCGACCAGTTGGCCCTCTTGCCGGAGTACCAATTGCTTACAAAGACAACATGTGTACTCATGGTATTGAGACAACATGTTCCTCCAAGATTCTTGAAGGTTGGAAGCCTCCGTACGATGCCACTGTCGTGTCTCGCTTGCGCGATGCCGGAGCCATCATGGTCGGCAAAACAAACCTTGATGAATTTGCCATGGGTTCCAGTACTGAAAACTCAGCGTTTGGTCCTACTCGTAACCCACTAGATACGTCACGTGTTCCTGGTGGTTCAAGTGGTGGTAGCGCAGCAGCAGTTGCTGCTGGTTTTGCTCCTGTCAGTCTTGGCAGTGACACGGGTGGCAGTATTCGCCAACCTGCAGCATTGTGTGGCGTTGTCGGCGTGAAGCCCACGTACGGATTAGTCAGTCGTTACGGCTTGTGTGCTTATGCAAGCTCACTCGACCAGATCGGTCCATTCGCCACAACAGTCGCAGACGCTGCATTGATTACCGAAGCAATTGCTGGTCACGATGCAATGGATTCAACATCTATTCCACAATCAGCGCCAGCCCTTGTTGCATCTGTGTCACAGGGTGTTGCAGGTATGCGCATTGGTCGCGTTACAGATCTTCCTGCTGGTGCAGAACCAGAAGTCATTGCGCGACTCAATGAAGCGTTTGCAGCACTTGAGGCTGCCGGTGCCACCATCGTCGACATCACGTTGCCAAGCTTGTCGTATGCGCTCACGGCGTATTACCTCATTGCGCCTGCAGAGGCCAGCAGCAACTTGGCCCGCTACGACGGTGTTCGGTACGGACTACGTGTCAACGCTGTTGATACCAATTCAATGTATGGCGCTACTCGTGCTGCCGGTTTTGGTGACGAAGTAAAGCGACGCATCATGCTTGGTACGTATGCATTGTCTGCCGGTTATTACGACGCGTATTACGGCAAGGCACTGAAAGTGCGTCGTCTGATTGCAGAAGATTTTGAACGTGCGTATGCACAAGTAGATGTAATTCTCACGCCAACTTCTCCAGTTGTTGCCTTCCCATTCGGTGACAAAGTCGATGACCCAATGGCCATGTACTTGTGTGACATCTACACAATCCCTACCAACCTTGCCGGACATCCCGCCATGAGTGTGCCGTTTGGTACTGGCGCACACGGAATGCCAGTTGGAATTCAAGTTCTTGCACCTGCGCTTGGTGAAGCACCAATGTTCCGCGTTGGTGGCGCCCTTGAAAATGCTGCAGGAGGAGTGAAATGACACAAGATCCACTCAGTTCCATCATCGCAACAGACGAGCAAATGCTTGAGGGCGGTTGGGAACTCATCGTTGGCCTTGAAGTCCACGTAGAACTCGCAACTAAAACAAAATTGTTTAGTGGTTCACCAAACCGTTTTGGCGACGAACCAAATACCAACATTGACCCTGTCACGCTTGGCTTGCCTGGTGCATTACCTGTGCTGAACAAACAAGCAGTCGAACTTGCTATGCGTATTGGCATTGCATTGAATTGCCGTATTCAGCCCTGCATTTTTCACCGTAAGAATTATTTCTATCCAGACATGCCAAAGGCATACCAAATCAGTCAATACGACATTCCGTTGAATATCGATGGGTTTCTTGTGTTGCCAAGCGGAACACGCGTTGGTGTGGAACGCGCTCACCTTGAAGAAGACACCGGTAAGAGCACTCACGTTGGTGGTGCCACAGGGCGAATTCATGGCAGTGATTATTCACTGATTGACTTCAATCGCGCCGGTGTGCCATTAGTGGAAATCGTCTCGCGTCCTGACATTCGCACCAGCGAACACGCCAAAGAATATGTCGCTGAATTACGTGCCATTCTCGAAGTCATCGGCGCATCAGACGCCAAGATGGAAGAAGGCTCAATGCGAGTCGACGCAAACGTGTCTGTTCACAAGCCAGGCACCTTGTTCGGAACTCGCTGTGAAATCAAAAATGTGAACTCCATTCGTGCTCTTGGGCGCGCAATTGATTACGAAGCTCGCCGCCAAATAGATGTTCTTGATTCCGGCGGCACTATTCGCCAAGAAACTCGCCACTGGGATGATGCAGAAGGCCGCACACATACATTGCGTGTGAAAGAAGATGCAGACGATTACAGATACTTCCCCGAACCAGACCTTGTGCCGCTGGCTCCGTCTGCTGAATGGGTACAGACTGTCCGCGACAATTTGCCAATGCTTCCTGCCGCACGCCGTACAGCATTGTCTGCGCTAACTGGGTACGACACTCAGTCAGAAGCAGTCATTGTTGTTGTTGAGCGTGGCCAGCATGACTACGTACAAGCAGTTGTTGATGCTGGTGGAGACGCAGTACGTGCACTCATCTATGTTCAACAAGGTTTTGCAGATGCTGGCTCAGTTCCTGCTGTGTCTGCATCAGACCTTGCCAAACTCACCCTGCTCGAGCGCGACGCAAAACTGTCTGCAACGCAAGCCAAAACAGTTCTTGCCGAATTAGTAGAACATGGCGGCGGCGATGCTGCGGCAATCGCTGCTGCAAAGGGCTTTGAAGCTATGGATACATCTGCTGTTGAAGCCATGGTTGATGAGGCAATTGCCGCTGATCCTGGTGCATGGGCCAAGTACATGGCCGGTGACGAAAAGGCATCAGGTGCCATCGTTGGTCGCGTGATGAAAGCCTCACAAGGCAAGGCAGACGGCAAAATCGTTACTGCCATCATGCAGTCACGGCGCGGCTAAGTATTTACGCAGCGACTGTGTAACGCCACAAGATGGTGTTGTCAATCTTTAGATCTGATGTCCAGATGAGTTGCGCATTGGACGACCATGAGATGTCGTTGTAGCCATCTTTAACGCCCACTTGTTCTTTCGAATATGTACTTGCAGTAGACCAAGATGAATCATTGAATGACGTCTGTGTCCATCCTGTTGGTTCAGCACTAATGCGAGGCGTGCATTCAGTGTCGGGAGTCTTAGATTTTTCACACGACACATTCAGCGGTGCTTGGTGAATTACTAAACCACGCCAAGAACTATTGGTGAATGCCACAACTTTTCCGGTGGAAGTGTCAGTGAACTGAGCAACGAATCCTCCGTCACCCATTTGTTGGCGGTCTGTCCCGATGTATTCAAGACCTGTGTCGTTTTGTTTGAAATCTTTTGTGACCATTGCGATTGTGAATGGGTACGAAGCAGTGAAAGTAATTCGCTCTGAATTGAATGACTTCTCAGTCGTTATCGGAACAGAATCTTGCCCAACTAATTTTCCATTGATGTACAAAGAGAACCAGTTATCTGCCCAGACTTCAGCTACAAATGACGATTGAACCGACTTCACAGCAGTTGTTGAAGGATCAATTGCAGTCTCGCTTGATGCCAACGTCGAACCGGTGACAATCGCACTGGTCGTCGTTGTGGCGATTTCGGTAGTTGTTGTGTCAGCCTGCACTGTGCTTGTTGATCCTGAGGAACATGAAGCTATGAAAATGCTCGTAAGCACTGCAAGGCTACGAAGAATTTTCATCGTGTGTACTTTTCTGTAGTCACGGCACCTGTGGGTGAAGTGAAGGTGAACGCCACTGCTGAATCACTCACTGTGTATTCCACAAGGCCAGTTTTGCCAGCTTGCGAATACTCAAGAGCGTATTGACCAGTCTTTGGGGAAGAGAAGTTTGTAATTGATGCGCCTTGTAAAGGAGTTCCTGCAGGACGAAGTGGTTTTGTCGACGGTTGTGGGTCAACTTGGTCACCGATCACACCGCGTATAACCCCGCGCATGCCGCCGTTGATATACGGGTATGTCGTTGTGCCGTGATAGTGGTACACGCCATCTGTTCCAACATGGCCGTTGTATTCGTCAAGCTTCTTCATTGTTGAACCGTCGGGTTCAGTAGATCCGTAGATTGCAAAACCATCAAGGGCGTACGCAATTGGTTTCGCACTTCCGACAATGGTGGCTAAGTGTAAAGGAGCTACGTGATAGTGGTAATCATCAGCACGTCCACAGTGGCCACCCCATTTATCGAGTTCTCCAACAAGAAAGGCATCCTCGCCTCTGTTGTTCAATGCGTTGAAGATGGGGACACCATTCACCGCAAGCGCAATTGCGCCCCGAAACAAGGAAGTTTTTGCTGAGACTGGGTTATCTGCCAGAGCCGGTTGTCTTGGCAGTTGCCATGCGTTGCCGCCCTTGTAGGTCATCGCAAGTGGAACTTGCTGCTGCCAACTTGTGATGCCCACCATCATGTTGTGGGCAGGTAGGCCGTTACTCTCAACCTGCCAGTAGTCACCGCTAGCAAACACTTTTACTGTGCTTGCAAATTCATCAAACCCGGGCAAGGTTTTTAGTGCCGCAATAGTTGAAGTAGTCGTTGCTTGTTCAGGTTGGGAAGTTGTAGTTGCTGCAATTGTGCTTGTGATATCAGCAACAGCAACAGTTGTTGAACTAGCAGTCAGCTCGGTTGACGTTGAAGAAATTGCGCTTTTGGATGGTGCGCATGCAGCTAACAACATGCCGCCTAGTCCGAGACCGCCAAGCCGCAATGCGCTGCGACGATCGAGAACGTGTTCGTGGTGGTGTGGATGTTCATGGGGGTGTTCGTGAAATTGCATTATGACCTGTCGTATGTAACGTCGAGAGAAGAACTTGCCAATGTGATGTTGCTGATTGCTGCAAGGAGCACATCACGGGAAACGCTTGTGCCTGACGGGAAGTTTGGTGATGCAGATAATGCATAGACGGTCAATGTGTACACCTTGATGCCAGGCCCCTTCGAACATGGTGGCGCATACGCAAGTTGATTGTTCACACTGTTTGTGCCGACTGTTCCAGGGGCGGGTCCGCCAGCTACGACCTTTGTTGTTGTTGAAGGAATGTTGTAAACCACCCAATACCAATGAGTATCGCCCGGGCCCGGGATGTGATGCATGGCAATTGCGTAACCCACAGTTCCTGTCGGGCCGCGAGTCCATGACAATGATGGGCTTTGTGATTGTCCGTCACATGTGAATGCAACTGGCATTGCACCCCCCGCGACCATGTCGGGGCTGGTGAGAGTGAATGATGATGTGGTCTGGGAAACCACAGTAGAGCTAGTGACTGTCGACGCGACCGTGGTGGGTGTGGTGCCGACAGGTGATGTGGTTGATGCCATAACTGCAGCAGTGGAACTGGGGACAACTGAAGTGGTCGACACAGAATCATTATTCGTCTGTGCAGAGCAACCAGCCGTTACAAGAATCATCCAAGTCAGTGAAGTGGTAATTCGTCGTTTCATGAAGTAGAGAATACGGATCTTCCCCTGTATTGGGCTGGTTTTATGGTTAAGAAGAAGTGAAGAATGTGCCTCGTGGCCCACTGACAGGTGGCGCGATCATGAGGCGTATTCTTCGCCTATGGACTTTGCTATACCCGACGACATTCAAGACACCCTCGACGCTCTCGACGCGTTTATTGAAAAAGAAATCAAGCCATTACAAGCGCAAGATGACAATGAGCGATTTTTTGATCATCGACGTGAGTGGGCGCGCACCGATTTCGAAAATGATGGCGTTCCCCGCGCTGATTGGGAAGCGTTATTGCGTGAAATGCGCAGGCGTGCTGATGCTGCTGGGTGGTTACGGCTTGCGTTGCCCGTTGAATTTGGTGGGCAAGGTGCCAGCAATATCAAGATGGCAATTATTCGCGAACATTTCGCTGCAAAAGGACTAGGCCTTCACAACGACCTGCAAAATGAGTCAAGCATCGTGGGCAACTTTCCCACTGTGTTGATGATGCGTGATTTCGGAACTGAAGAGCAGAAGAAAGAATGGATGCCTGGCTTCTTAGACGGCACGAGGCGGCTTGCATTTGGCCTTACAGAACCAAACCATGGCAGTGATGCTACGTACATGGAGACAACGGCGTATCGCGATGGTGATGAATGGGTCATCAACGGAATGAAGCGCTGGAACAGTGGTCTTCACCATGCAACGCACGACATCATTTTTGCTCGTACCAGTGGAAAGCACGGAGAACCCAAAGGAATCAGCGCATTCTTGGTGCCAACCGATGCGCCGGGTTTCAAAGTGGAATTCTTCTGGTGGACATTCAACATGCCAACTGATCACGCTGAAGTCAGCATGGCCGATGTTCGCGTGGGTCCAGAAGCATTGTTTGGTCCACCTGAAATGGGTCTTGAACTCGCACAACACTTCGTGCATGAAAATAGAATTCGCCAAGCTGCATCATCGTTAGGTGCTGCTCAATATTGCATCAACGAAGCAGTGCGATATTCAAACGAGCGCATCACATGGGGAAAAAAACTTAGTGTGAACCAAGGCATCCAATTTCCTCTTGTTGAATTGCATACTGAAGCTGCCATGTTGCGCCAACTCATTCGGTACACCGCCACCATGCTCGACCAAAAACATCACATGGAAGTCACGCACCTCGTCGCCATGTGTAACTACCGGGCGAATCGATTGGCCTGCGATGCTGCTGACCGAGCCATGCAAACCTGCGGGGGAGTCGGCTACAGCCGCCATATGCCGTTCGAGCACATCTACCGCCACCATCGCCGATACCGCATCACAGAAGGGTCTGAAGAGATCCAGATGCGCAAAGTGGCTAGCAACCTATTTGGATTCACGTCTTCACAAGAGCGCAAGTAGGCTAAAAAGAAATCCTTACGCGGGCGTGTTTTCCGTGATAGGCACTCCTAACATTAGGTGTACCTAACTACTGAGGAGTTTTTATGGGCGCAAGCTTTCTCATCACACTGCGCGAAGGCCTCGAGGTCTCGCTGGTGCTCGCCATCTTGGTGTCGTATCTCGTTAAGAGTGGACGCTCATCAGATGTAGGCGCCGTCTGGCGGGGCAGCGCAGCTGCTGCTGTGGTGTGTCTGTTGTCTGGAATTGCGTTCAACATTTTTGTTGGCGAATTTACGGGCAAGGCGGAACAGTTCATTGAAGGAACAATTGCAATTGTTGCTGCATCAGTTCTGACGTGGATGATTTTTTGGATGGGACGCAATGCGCGCAACTTAGGTGCAGAATTGCGCGGTCAGGTAGATGCTGCGACAACAACACGAGCACTAATGATTATTGCGTTTGTTGCTGTATTGCGCGAAGGCTTCGAAACCGTTTTGTTCTTGTTGTCAGCTGAAACCTCATCAACTAGTGGAGCCAGCGTGGTGATTGGCGGCCTCGTCGGTTTGGTCATCGCAGCATTTTTGGGACGCCTTGTTTACTTGGGTGGCAACAAATTGAATCTTGGTCTTTTCTTTCGGGTTACCGGTTTATTACTGCTCCTATTCGCTGCCGGCCTCATTGGCAAGTTCTTCCATGAGTACCGTGAATTACTCGGCTTTGAAGATGGCTGGCTGGTCTCACCTGCGTGGGACATCACGTCAGGAATCTGGGCCGAAGGCACTTTCTATGACTTCATGAAGGGCTTCTTTGGTTGGCATAATGCGGCAGAGAACATTCGAGTCATTACATATTTCGCATATTTGTTGCCAGTTGGTTGGCTCTTCCTGCGGACTTCAAAGAAGTCATAGTCCAGCCATTACGGTTGAGTCATGTCATTGAACTCAGACGGAACCCCCATCGATATCAAACCTCGCAGCCGCGACGTCACTGACGGCATTCAAAAAGCGGCAGCCCGTGCCATGTTGCGTGCCGTTGGTCTCGGTGATGATGACTGGGTAAAGCCACAAATCGGAATCGCATCTGCATGGAATGAAATCACACCGTGCAATATGTCGTTGCGTCGTCTCAGTGATCATGCAAAAGCTGGAGTACGTGCTGGCGGTGGCGTGCCAATGGAGTTCGGCACCATCACCGTGTCTGACGGAATCAGCATGGGTCATGAAGGTATGCGTGCTTCACTCGTGTCGCGTGAAGTCATTACAGACAGTGTCGAAACAGTGGTTCACGGAGAACGCTTCGACGGTTTTGTCGGCCTTGCCGGTTGCGACAAGAGCATTCCTGCAATGCTCATGGCGGCAGCCCGTCTGAACCTTGCCAGCGTGTTTGTGTACAACGGTTCAACAATGCCCGGCGTCTACAAAGGCAACAACATTGACATCACCACTGTGTTTGAAGCAGTTGGGGCATGTGCTGCAGGCACCATTACTGAAGACGAACTGACAGACATTGAAAAAGCTGCGTGCCCTGGTGAAGGTGCATGTGGCGGAATGTTCACTGCAAACACAATGTCCTCCATTGCTGAAGCATTGGGCATGAGCCTTCCCGGAAGTGCATCAGCACCTGCAATTGACGCCAGTCGCGAAGTTGATGCTCGTCGCGCAGGTGAAGCAGTGGTCAATATGTTGCGTCTTGGTATTCGCCCACGCGACATCATGACGAAGAAAGCTTTTGAAAACGCCATTGCCGTAACAAATGCTTTCGGCGGAAGCACCAATGCCGTATTGCATCTTCTTGCTATCGCTAACGAAGCAGGGGTCGCTCTGAACCTTGACGATTTCAACAGAATTGCTGACAAAGTTCCGCACATTGCAGATACAAAGCCAGGCGGCAAGTACCACATGTCAGACATTCACCGCATTGGCGGCGTGCCTGTTCTTATGAAGCATCTTCTCGATGCTGGTTTGTTGCACGGCGACGTGATGACATGCACCGGAAAGACCATGGCCGAGAACTTGGCAGAGATCAACCCGCCTGCACCAGACGGTGATGTGATTCATCCGCTGAGTAATCCAATCCATACTGAAGGCGGCATCAACATTCTCACTGGCTCACTTGCTCCAAAGGGTTCTGTTGTGAAAGTTGCAGGACTCAGCAAAGAGCAAATGCAATTTGAAGGCCCTGCACGCGTGTTCGACGGCGAAGACGGTGCAATGAATGCAATCATGACAGGCACCATTAATCATGGTGATGTCATTGTTATTCGTTACGAAGGCCCGAAGGGCGGGCCAGGTATGCGCGAGATGCTCGCAATTACTGGCGCACTCAAAGGCGCTGGTCTTGGTTCAACAGTGGCACTCATTACCGATGGCCGTTTCTCTGGCGGCACGTGGGGATTCTGCATAGGCCACGTAGCGCCAGAAGCAACCGATGGCGGCCCTATTGCATTCGTGCGCGAAGGCGACCTGATTCGGGTTGATGTACCGACAAAATCTCTTGACCTTTTGGTCAGCGAAAAAGAGCTCAAAAAGCGACGCAAGGGCTGGGTGCCAAACCCACCTCGTTACACAACTGGTGTGCTGGCAAAGTTCGCAAAGCTCGTGCAGGGTGCCGAAACCGGCGCCATCACAAACCCCACGATGTAGCTCTCCAGGAGGGGACCCCCCCCTCGGGTGACACACCCGTATGACAAAGTGAACCCCTGAGACTCAACGTCTCAGACACTTTTGGATAGGAGACCGAATGTTCCGAATACGGCAAAAAAGAAGTCAGATCTAATTTTCAGCGGGTACCCACCTGCCAGAACTTTAGATCTTGATTTTTGTAACCAAACCGCCGTTCACTAAGGAGCATCCGCATGTCATCATCCACCAACGACCCTTTCGAGGGTTTCGATCCGAATGAACTTGACACTTCATTCGCAGCTATTGAAAAAGCAATCACGTCAAGCGAACCCATCGTTCGCGATTTCAACCGTCACTTCACTGATCTGCTTGGCGCTTGTCCAACTACAGATGATGGTAAGTGGCTTACGTTGAACAGTGACGGCGAAGTCGCATTTCATCTCACTCTTGTTGATGCGTTTCGCCTCACATCAGCGATGCAAGAAATTGAGCGCCTGATTGATACTGCAGACGTACGCACAAAAGTCCCGTCGTACAAGAAAGCGTTGGAATACGTTCCGACTTTGTTCTCGCAATTGCAAATGAAGTCATCGCCTCATTTGGTTCGCCGCCGCGCACGGAAGGGACAGTAAATGAACTTGCAAACACTTTTTAATGAAGGCCTTGAGAATTGGTCGATGAGTATTTCTCCTCGCCAACTTGAACGCGTCATGGCCATGCAGTCACCGATGAACACAAATGATTCATCGGTGGTGTGGGTCCAATCAATTGGGCCTGCTACTCGTCGTTGGTTTACGAAGGGATACCTCATCCACGCATGGGTTGACGCTGCAGGTGACGTAACGGATCCGAAAGAGCAAGTGGCGATTCCAGAAATCTTTCTGGACACTATGCACGATCTTGCATTGTCATACGGACAGGTAGTTATCACATTCCATGAAACAGAAAATGTCTTCATCGCTCGCGCAGGTGATGAATATATCTGCATTGATCAAGTAGACGGGTTTGATACAGATATTCAGATTGTCGGAATGTTGCCAGTTGAACCAGAGAACAAAGGAACTTGTACCGCAACATTGCCGGCTGACATGTTTCATCGAGTAGCTCAGTCGTATTTCAATTCACTTCACGCGCTTCCTGCCGAGAATCCGTTTATGCCAGCGTTTACTACTTTCGAAGTGGGAGATGGATGGGTACATCACACGTCAGATTGGTCGCGTTGGAATAAGTCGCCATCATCTGGTGCAATGCGCGCCGATACAGTCGGGTCAGCCACCGTCACTGTGTTCGGCCCAATTCTGTGGGCGTCTATGAACGTAACTCCAGAAGGCGGAGACATTTCAATGCACATTGTCGGAGCAAATCCGGAAGCGTTGTACATCACGGGTGACGACTGGGGTTTTGGAATCCCTGCTTGTTTCGAACCGATGGTTCGTTGGAAGACGTTCTTGTCTGGCAATTTTACAGAGGCTGGGTATTCGCCCGTCGAGAAAAATGTGCCGCTCACCCAAGAATCTGAGTCATACGTTTCCGGAACAACAGTGATCACCGCGCAGATCTTTGAGTCCTTGAATGATGGCCCAGAATTTGTACGTTTTTCGTCGCCTGTCGCTCGCACTACGTCACTGACTGAACCCCTGATGATGGAATTGTTGCAACTCAATGCAGAACTCGCAAATGCAAAACTGGTGGTCAACGACGGCAGTATTTATGTGGTTGTTGATTCAGTTATCTTTGCGCCAAAGGGCACTTTTGCTCGCGATGTTGCATTTGTCGAGCAAGCAATTAAGCGCTGCGAAGGCCTCGATGGCTTTCTCGGGCTCTTTGCAACAACTACGTAGTTGCGCCGCGTGCAATAAATGCACGCCAACCGAACATGGTGATTCCTAGGAAGACCGTGGCAACAATGATGAAGGCAACAGCGGTGCCGCGATTAAAGACCATGTTGCGCAACAACATGCCCATCGCCACTGTGTATCCCCACACAACAAACGTATTCGTGTCTTTTCTATTCTTGCGTTGTAACAGCGGCGCGAGATGAGCAAGTGACAGCGCAATCCAGAACGGTGCAGCAACAAACAGGATGCCAGTTACGCCTGTATCTGTTTTGTGATTACGGGTACCAATGACAATCATCAGCAAAACGCATAACGCATCGAATACAAATGCCCGAAGCGCAGTACGACTCATGATTGTTTAATCAACGTCGTCGTAATACTCACGACCAAGATGCGTAATTTGGTCTTCGTTCATGATCCAGCGCAGCGTGTTGTGCAGTTTTTCAAGCTGTACAAACAAGTCATGCTCGGCATGAAGGCCAGGTGCAACCTGTGGGCTCTTGTAATAGAACGACAACCATTCCTGGATACCGCCAAGACCTGCACGCTGTGCAAGGTCTGAGAACAAGATGAGGTCAAGCGCAAGGGGAGCCGCAAGGATCGAGTCACGGCACAAGAAGTCAACCTTGATCTGCATGGGATAACCCATCCAACCAAAGATGTCGATGTTGTCCCAGCCCTCTTTGTTGTCACCACGAGGTGGGTAGTAGTTGATACTGACTTTGTGGAACACATTGCCGTAGAGCTCTGGGTTGTTCGCTGGATCAAGAATGTCTTCCAACACGCCGAGCTTTGATTCTTCTTTTGTCTTGAAGTTTTCAGGAGCATCAAGAACTTCACCGTCACGATTACCAAGAATGTTTGTGCTGTACCAACCGGCAAGACCAAGTTGACGAGCTTTCAACATTGGCGCCAACACTGTTTTCATCAGTGTCTGTCCTGTCTTGAAGTCTTTTCCAGAAATTGCAACGTTTGTTTCTGTTGCAAGTTGGCGAAGGAATGGCATGTCAACAGCGAGGTTTGGCGAACCGTTAGCAAACGGAACTTTTTCAAGAATTGCGGCGTATGCGTAGAGCATCGACGGTGCAATCATTTCGTCATTGGCATCAATTGCCTTCTCAAATGCTTCCACTGTTGCATGCTGTGGTCCTGGCTCGATGTATATCTCAGTACTTGCACACCAGATCATGACCAAACGATCAATCTTCTTTTCGTCGCGGAAACGGTTGATGTCGGCGCGAATGTTATTGAGCATCTCACGACGGTTCGGTGTTTCCATGATGTGTTCACCATCAAGGTTGCGAGCATATTTGCGAATGAACGCTGCCTTCATGGGGCGAATGTCGCGCAAGACATCAGAGATTGCTTCGATGTGTTTGCCCTGTTCAAGAACACCAGCACGTGATGCAGCAACATATGCGTCGTCAGGGAACACGTCCCATGCACCCCACACGATGTCTTCAAGCTTTGCGAGCGGAACAAAGTCCTTCACGATTGGGTTGCGCTTTTCAGTGCGCTTGCCAAGGCGGATAGTTCCCATCTGGGTCATTGACCCGATGGGTGATCCTTGACCGCGCTTTGTGAGCTCGACGCCGGCAATGAGAGTGGAAGCCACTGCGCCGAGGCCAACGGTGAGAACACCAAGCCTTCCTTCGGCGGGGGCAATGGTGCGGGGTTCAGACATGGTGTTCAGGCTAGGCGACCTGAGCCACCGCACCTCGGTTAGGGGGTCTAAATCGTTGCCATATATAACAAGTGTGCCGTTAAGTGGGGTTAGCGGCGATGAATGCGTTCACGATGGCAGCGAACACTTCACCTTTGTCTTCCTGAAGAAAGTGCCCGCCACCAATGATGGTGGTGTGAGCTTGGTCAGCCGCGCCGGGAACTTCGCGTTGAAAGTACTTGTCGCTGCCAGCTGTGATGGGGTCACTATCGCTGAACGCAGTGAGGAATGGTTTTGTCCACGCCCGCAAAACATCCCACGCAATCTTGTTTGCAATATTCGATGGGTGATCTTCGCCGTCGGGGTAGAGCGACGGGAAAATTCGTGCAGCAGCTTTGTATGAATCATCGGGGAATGGTGCGTCGTAGGCAGCAATCACTTCCGGAGACAATTTTGTCAGTGAACCGTTTCTAACCATTTTCCCCACTTCAAATACGGGAACTTCTTTTGAAAACTTTTGCCAATCACGAAATGCCGTAGTTGGTTCGCGACCGTATGTGGGCAATCCGGTATTCGCTATGCAGATGCGATCAAATCGGTCGACGTTTGCCGTGACGACACGCAAACCGACAAGTCCGCCCCAGTCTTGACCAATAAACGTTATTCCACGGAAATCGTTTGTGTTCAGCCATTCGTTCATCCATGCAACGTGACGCTCGTATGTATATTCGCTTATGTCTAATGGCTTGTCGCTGCGACCAAAACCAATGAGGTCTGGCGCAATGACACGATGCCCTGCAGCAATATGCAACGCCATCATTTTGCGATAGAGAAAAGACCAACTTGGCTCACCATGCATTAACAACACTGTTGTTTTTGCATCTTTGGGTCCGCCGTCATAATGCGCAACACGCAATGTGTCTGTTGTTCCATCACCTGCAGATACGTCTGTGTACACGGGTGCGTATGGCCAATCAGGGAGATTGGTAAACCGATCGTCGGGGGTGCGTGCGAATTTCATGTGGTTCCTGCCTTGGTTTGCTCAGACGCTATGCGGTGATGTCGTATCAATCACTTAATACGCTCCATTCTTGGCACTGTCACCTTCTGGACTGACCTCATTGGTTGACGCGGTTCTGGTTCGGGTGGTGCCAGGTAGCAGGGCGTGGGGGCTATCTGCCCCAGCTGTGGGGGAACCCGGGCAGGCTTGTTTCTGCTCTCGGGTGGTCTGATTCGGCCGGCTCAACTATTGGGGGTTGCGAAGCCGTACGAACTGGTGGCAGACTGGCAACAATGACAACGGAGATTTATACCTCAGCACTCGTCGTAGTAGTTCTGTAGCGCGTCGGCAAATTGCCGAACGCGCTAAAAACCACCCATTCGGGTGGTTTTTTCATTTCTCAGCCCAAGTTCATAACAATCGATAACAACTAGGAGACACACGATGTCGAATAAAGAGACACTCACAGGAGCCGAAGCACTCATTCGTTCTCTCGAGATGGAAAACGTGGAGATCATGTTTGGTCTGCCAGGCGGATGCATTCTGCCTGCGTACGACCCGTTGCTGAAGTCCAGCATCAGGCACATCCTTGTTCGTCATGAACAAGGTGCGGGCCACATGGCGCAGGGGTATGCCCATGTCACTGGTCGTCCCGGCGTTGCAATGGTGACAAGTGGTCCTGCCGCTACAAACATGGTGACCCCGTTGTGCGATGCGTTTATGGATTCGATTCCGATGATCTGCATCACTGGTCAAGTGCCGACAACTGCAATTGGTACTGATGCATTCCAAGAATGTGACACCGTTGGCATCACTCGCAGTGTTACGAAGCACAACGAACTCATCATGCATCCTGATGACATTCCGATGGCTGTTCGTCAAGCATTTCATATTGCAACAACAGGCCGTCCTGGTCCTGTTTTGCTCGACGTACCAAAAGACGTTTTGCAAAACACCATGACATGGACGTGGCCAACTGATGAAGAAGTGATTGCGTCGTTGCCTGGGTATAAACCAACAACGAAGGGTCATCCAAAGATGATCAAGGAAGCAGCAAAGTTGATTCTTGCTTCGGAAAAGCCGCTTTTGTACATCGGTGGTGGAGTTCTGAAGGCTCGTGCAGCAGATGTTGTTCGTGAACTTGCAGAACTGCTGCAAATTCCGGTTGTCACAACACTGATGGCACGTGGAGCGTTCCCTGATAGTCATCCGTTGTGTCTTGGTATGCCAGGAATGCACGGAAATGCAACAGCTATTACCGCAATGCAAAAGAGCGATCTGCTCATCAACTTTGGCGCACGTTTCGATGACCGTGTTACTGGAAAAGTTTCTACGTTTGCGCCAGATGCAAAGGTCATTCACGTTGATATTGACCCAGCAGAACAAGGCAAAGTACGTAAACCAGACGTTCCCATCGTTGGCGACTGCCGCATTGTTGTGGAAGAAATTCTGAAGTCTGTTCAAGAACTTCTTGCAGAAGGTTCGACGCAAGTCAACATTGATCCTTGGCGCAGCAAAGTCAGCGGCTGGCGTGAAAAGTTCCCTGTTGCGTATGACCAGTCAGAGCCAGGCGGACGTTTGAAGCCGCAGTTCTGCTTGGAAAAACTGCGTGATGCAGCACCAGAAGGCACAATCGTTGTCAGCGGTGTTGGACAGCATCAAATGTGGACAAGTTTGTTCTGGAAATTCAATGAGCCATACACCTGGGTGAACTCAGGCGGACTCGGCACCATGGGATTCTCTGTTCCTGCAGCAATTGGCGCAAAAGCTGCACGCCCTGATCGCACAGTATGGGCGATCGACGGCGATGGTTGTTTCCAAATGACTGCACAAGAGTTAGTTACAGCCTCAACTGAAGGTATTCATATCAAGGTTGCAATTTTGAACAACACGTATCTTGGAATGGTCCGCCAGTGGCAAGAAATGTTCTACGGCGAGCGTTATTCAGAAGTAAACCTTGCAGGTTGCCCCGACTTTGTTAAGTGGGCCGAAGCAATGGGTTGCGTCGGAATACGTGTTGATTCAGTTGAAGAAATTGATGGAGCCATTGAGTTGGCAAACAGCATTAACGATCGTTCGGTTGTTATCGATTTCCGCGTTGAAGAATTTGAAAAAGTGTTCCCAATGGTTCCGGCCGGCCAGAGCAACGATGACGTTCTGTTACATCCATCCCAGGAATCAGATAGAGGGTTGCTCCGATGAGAACTATTAACTCGAATAATCCATTTGGCGATTCACATCAACATCATGTGTTGTCAGTGCTTGTCCAGAACCGTCCAGGAGTGCTTGCGCGCGTCGCTGGTTTGTTTGCTCGTCGTGGCTACAACATCTATTCGTTAGCTGTTGCTCCTACAGACGATGTTGATTACAGCCGCATCACCATCGTGGTTGACATTTCGGCCACTCCGCTCGAGCAGATCGTGAAGCAGCTTTTCAAGCTGATCGATGTTGTCCGGATCACCGAACTCGACCCCCGAAAGTCGGTTGAGCGTGAGCTCATGCTGGCCACCGTGCGCATCGATGGGGAGCACAGGGGTCAGATCGTGGAGCTGGCGAATATTTTCGAGGCCAAGGTTTTGGCCGTCGGAAGTGACGCAATCAGCCTTTCTATGGACGGAACTCCCGAGAAAATCGACGATTTTGAGGAATTATTGAAGGGTTATGGCATCGTAGAGAGCCAAAGAACGGGGCGAGTAGCCCTGCCGAAATTGGAACGAGAAGCACGCAAGGGTGCCCTCAAAGGAAAGGCAAGCTGATGGCAGCAACGATGTATTACGAAAAAGACGTTGATCCGTCGATTATTCGTGGCAAGAAAGTGGCCATTATTGGTTACGGCTCACAAGGTCACGCTCATGCGTTGAACTTGAAAGAGAGCGGTGTCCAGGTAGTTGTCGGATTGCGCGAAGGGTCTGCATCTGCAGCCAAAGCACAAGCAGCTGGCCTCACGGTCAAGAGCATTGCCGAAGCATCGAAGTGGGCAGACCTCATTATGTTGACCATGCCAGACACTGAGCAGAAGGCAACATACAACGCACACATCAAGCGTTACATGAAGCCGGGTAAGGCACTTGCTTTCGCACACGGTTTCAACATTCGCTTCAAGCGCATTCGCCCGCCAAAGGGTGTCGACATCATCATGATCGCTCCTAAGGGTCCTGGTCACTTGGTGCGTCGTACATTCACTGAAGGTGGAGGCGTTCCGTGTCTCATCGCAGTTGAAGAAAACGCAACAGGAATGGCAAAAGAGATTGCGCTTTCCTACGCAGAAGCAATTGGTGGTGCACGCGCAGGAATAATCGAAACATCGTTCGCTGAAGAGACCGAGACCGACTTGTTCGGCGAGCAGGCTGTCCTGTGCGGTGGTGTTGC
Source organism: Actinomycetota bacterium (assembly GCA_037129855.1). GTDB lineage: Bacteria > Actinomycetota > Acidimicrobiia > Acidimicrobiales > Ilumatobacteraceae > UBA2093. The sequence goes on from JBAXUC010000004.1 coordinate 30,914, forward strand.
AGCACTTGTTCAGGCCGGTTTCGAAACGCTGACTGAAGCTGGATACCAGCCAGAGATGGCGTACTTCGAGTGCTTGCACGAGGTAAAGCTCATCGTTGACTTGATGTACGAAGAAGGAATCACCGGAATGCGTTACAGCATTTCTGACACTGCTGAATACGGCGATGTCACACGTGGTCCTCGCATTATTACGCCAGCAACAAAGAAGGCAATGCAGAAGATTCTCAAGGAAATTCAGTCGGGCAAGTTTGCTCGCGAATGGATCAAGGAATCAGAAGAAGGTCGCGTGAACTTCAATGCATTGCGTGAAGCCGGAGCAAAGCACCCAATCGAAGCGGTGGGCACAAGCCTGCGTGCAATGATGCCGTGGTTGTCAGCTGGCAAGCAGAAGGTTTCAGACGTCTCAGGCGGCTGATTCTTTCAAGAATTGAAAAAGGGCTCGCTTCGGCGGGCCCTTTTTTATTTATACGGCAACGATTTCAATGAGCCCGTCAAGACCGTCAAAGTCTTTGGGGTTGCGCGTGAAGAGCGGAAGTCGGTGTTGCATTGCAGTTGCAGCGATCATGTAATCCACGGCACGTGAGCCTCGAGGTTTCCGTCCGATGGAGCGAACGGCAGCAAACACGGAGGCATACGCTCGTGCACAATACGCATCGAACGGTAATACTTCGACCATTGATTCAAGATTCTGCAACCGCAACTGTCGTGCTAGGCGTGTCGGCATATGGTCTGTAGCCATCAAGCCAGCAGAAAGTTCAGCCAAAGTCAGCGCACTAACGGAAAAAACATTGGGAAGACGCTCTGCGGGTAATTGTTCAATATCAACAATGACTGATGTGTCGAGAAGTCCGATCGGATTAATCATTGAAGAATCTTGGTGTTGGATCTTGGTCAATGAACTCATCGAGGTCGCGGCGTAACTCGGCATAACTCATTTCAGGAAGACCTTTGAAAGCTTCCAGTACATCAGTCATGCGGGCAAACTGTGGGCGTTTCATAGGAGTCAATACGCCGATCTGTTTGCCATTGCGGGTGATGATAAATGTCTCTCCATCCTCAAGACGCCGCATGATGTCCGCATTGTTATTGCGAAGGTCGCGTTGGGTGATCGTGGTCTGCATGTAATGCACCGTAGCACTAAGCGCTACACATGGTTTCTTTGATTTCATTCGAGTATTCATGCCTTGATGAGTACCGAGATCCGCCGCTTAGGCAATTCCCGAGTTGGTTGGTCGGGAATTGGGGGCTAGCGTTCATCCCTATGACAAACGCAACATGGGGTTTCGATACCCGCCAGATTCACGCCGGCCAAGAGCCAGATCCAACGACAGGCGCTCGCGCTGTTCCGATCTACCAAACAACCTCGTACCAATTCCGCGACACGCAACACGCAGCGAACTTGTTCGCGCTTGCTGAAATCGGAAACATCTACACCCGTCTCATGAACCCAAC
>JBAXUC010000040.1:0-11184 GCA_037129855.1 Actinomycetota bacterium
GCTTCAGCCAAGGGGTTAGTGAATGGGTCGAATGTTGAGTATGTCTCGAGGGTGCTTACCTGAGCGGCAATTGCTTCAGCCATCTCTTTGCGGCCATGACCAATTTGGCAATACCAGAGGCTGCCGATGGCGTCGATGTATTCATTGCCCTTGTCATCCCACAGCAGCGCCATGTCACCGCGCACCATGTTGATGAATGCGTCAGCCGATGGTTTTGCAAAGGAGTGAAGAAGATTGCTTGGCATGTCACTACTGTACGCCAGCGGATGCTGGCGCGAAATTAGATTCGCTCGATGATAGTGGCAGTACCCATGCCACCGCCGGTGCACATGGTGATGAGGCCAGTGGTCTTGTTTTGGCGCTCGAGTTCGTCGACCAATGTGCCAATCAGCATGGCGCCTGTTGCGCCGATTGGGTGACCAAGAGCCATTGCTCCACCGTTTACGTTGACTTTTGCAGGGTCAACGCCAGTGTCTTTGAAGAATTTCAATACAACGGCAGCAAAAGCTTCGTTGACTTCAAAGAGGTCGATGTCGTCGAAGGTCATACCAGCTTTTTTCAGAACAAGCTTTGCGGCTGGTCCGGGTGCCGTGAGCATGATGACTGGTTCTGTACCAGCAACGGCGCTCATGATGATGCGAGCACGTGGCTTGAGGCCGTGAGCTTTTGCATAGTCAGGAGATGTCACAAGAACTGCTGCACCGCCATCAACAACACCAGAAGAGTTGCCGCCGTGGTGAACGTGATTAATGCCTGAGATGTGAGGGTAAGTAAGGCGTGCAGTTTCGTCGATGGTGAGACCTTCTGGATCCTTTTTGTATCCGCCCATGCCTTCGAAACTTGGTGTGAGTTTGCCAAGGTCGGCAAGTGTTGTGCCTGCGCGAGGATGTTCATCAACAGCAAGAGCAAGAGTTCCGTCGTCGTGATAAATCGGAATCAGTGAACGCTCGAAACGGCCTTCTGCAATTGCGATGGCTGCACGACGCTGACTTTCAACGGCAAGTGCATCGCATTGTTCGCGAGTAAAACCTTCAACTGTTGCAATAAGGTCAGCAGAAATTCCTTGTGGAACCATGTTGTACTGATCACGCAGGTGATTGTTGTTAGCGGTGAAACCATCAACATGCATTGGTGATGGACGAGACATTGATTCAATGCCACCAGCAACCACGATGTCTTGCATGCCGGACAACACGCCCATGGCTGCGAAGTTCACTGCTTGCTGACCAGAACCACAGAAACGGTTCAGTGTGACGCCAGGAGCCTCGAGAGCCCAACCAGCATCAAGAGCCGACATACGCGCGATATCCATGGAATGGTCGCCGCTGCCAGCGCCACAACCCATGATCACGTCGTCTACTGCTGCAGTGTCGAAACCGACACGATCCTTTAGGCCATTGAGAACTTGAGCGAGAATACGTTGCGGGTGCACGTTGTGAAGGGCGCCGGTGTCTTTGCCCTTTCCTCGTGGTGAGCGAACTGCGTCGATAATCCAGGCTTCACGTTCCATTGGGTCTCCCTTGGCTGCAGGGGCTGGGTTTCAGCCACCCGTGGTGTACGAACTAAACCTTATGACACGGCATGTTGTGTCGAACCATTGAGGAGGCGCCGTTATGGCCCAATTTCAGACACTTGAAGTATCAGTAGAAGGTTCATTGGGGCGCTTACAGATGGCTCGCCCTGAACGCTTGAATGCACTGTCGCGTCAGACCCTGCAAGATCTGGCATCTGCTGCGCGATGGTTTGATGAACAGCGCGAGGTAAAGGTTGTCATCGTGTCTGGCCAAGGTCGTTCGTTCTCTGCGGGGTTCGACCTGAATGACTTTTCGAGCCCAGACCCAGAATGGGGAGTACGTGAAAGTGCCGACCTTGGGCGCATCATGGCAGAAGCCGTGACCAACATGAATGCATTAACCATTGCGGCAATTCAAGGCCACTGCGTTGGTGGCGGGCTAGTGGTGGCGATTAGTTGTGACTTGCGAGTTGCAGCTGAGTCAGCTGTGTTTTCGATTCCTGAAGTTGATCTTGGAATACCACTTGCATGGGGAGGCATTCCGCGTTTGGTACGCGAGATTGGTCCGGCTGCAACAAAAGAATTAGTGCTGACATGTCGACGGTTCTACCCGGAAGAAGCGAAGTCTTTGGGCTTTTTGAATGCAGTTGTTCCAGATTCAGACCTAGCCGCGCATGTTGATGCAATGGCATTGTCGTTGGCCGCAAAGCCTGGCTATTCGTTGCGTACTACGAAGCAACAAGTCAACGCAGTAACTGAAGAAATGATTGGTACCGCCCGCAACGCCAACGATGCAGATTCGTTAGTAATTGCAACATATGATGCTGAAAGTCGAGCAGCAAGCGCTGCATATTTGAAATCAAAGAACAAAGGATAAAAACATGAGCACAACAACCAAGGTTTTCGTTCACGGCAATCCAGAAACATCAGCTGTGTGGTCATTGTTGGTCGCTGAATTGAAGTCGCGCGGAGTTGACAACATTGTGTTGCTAACTCCTCCTGGTTTTGGTGCCCCGACACCTGCAGGTTGGGGTGGCACCATGCGCGAGTATCGCGACTGGCTGATTGCAGAACTTGAAGCAATCGGTGGAGACATTGATCTTGTGGGTCATGACTGGGGTGCTGGCCATGTGTACGGTGTTCTTAGTGAGAAGCCTGGCATTGTGCGGTCATGGGCAGCTGATTGCGCGGGGTTATTGCACGCTGATTACCTATGGCACGATGCTGCGCAAGGCTGGCAAGCCCCAGAACTTGGCGAACAGATGGTTGCAGGCATGGTTGCAATGCCCGATGAACAATTTGTTGATGCGTTCAGCGGTTTAGGAATGACACGTGAGATTGCAGCCGATGTGAAATCACACATCAATAATGAAATGGCTCGCTGCATCTTGGCGTTGTATCGCGATGCAGCACAGCCTGCAATGGTGGCAGTGGGTAAACAGTTTGTTGCTGCACAGCCGAAAAACGGATTAGTAATCATTGCTGAAGGCGATCACTTTGCAGGGTCACTTGAGACCATGACATCAGTTGCCAACAGCGTGGGTGCTGGCGTTTCAGTGTTGCCTGAAGTGGGGCACTGGTGGATGTGTCAACGCCCAGACTTGGGTGCTGACATGTTGATGGCCCATTGGTCCAGCCTGTAACTCTGTTACAACTGGAGTTCAGAAACTGCAGTATCGCGTATCTGGCGCCTAAATATTTTTCCAGAATCAGTACGTGGGAGCGGTTCAGTACTCGTGCGGATGTACCTAGGGATTTCAAACCGCGAGAGATGACCTGACAAATACGTGCGAAGGTCGTCCTCATTGATCGGGGACTCAACGTAGATGGTGGCTGCCACCTCTTCTCCTAAACGGTCATCGGGGACCGCGTATGCAATTGCTTCGATGATTAAGGGATGAGACATCAATGCTGCCTCAACAGTTCCACATCCAATATTTTCGCCACCGCGAATAATGAGATCCTTGATGCGGTCGACAATGTACATAAAGCCGTCTTTGTCTATGTACGAGACGTCTCCTGTACGAAACCAATCACCATCAAATACTTCTGCGTCCACTTCTGGTCGATTCCAATATCCGATAAACATTTGAGGCCCGCGAATTTGTAGTTCGCCGCGTTCGCCAGCAGGGACTGGAGCACCTGAGTCATTGACAACTCGTAATTGGATACAGGGAAGAGCCCGTCCTGCGCTCATTGCGTGTTCTAAATACTCGTGTCCGTTAATACTGGTTCCGATTGCGTTCGTTTCTGTCATACCCCACCCAGTGTTCGGCGCTGCTTGTGAAAAAGAGTCATCTATTTGTTTCACTTGTTCCGGAGCACGAGATGCGCCTCCTCCGCCGACAGCAAGCAGAGAGCTGAGATCACTGTTTGTGCGTAATGCCTCGCGCGCGAGGTCGCCAGTCATGGCAGGAGGGCCACTAAAAGTGGTGATGCGCTCTGATTCAATAAGTTCAGCAGCGTGTGCAGGATCCCATTTATACATGCTGACCAATTTTCGCTTACTGCGATACGAGGACAGAAAGACAACATGCATTCCCAAAACGTGGAACAGGGGTACTCCAAGAAGTGCCGCGGGTGGATAAGGAGCATCAGAGTGCGGGGAATCCTTTTGAGATTGAATCGTCATGGCTTGAGCAACGGCTGCAAACTCCCACGAAATAATTGCAGTCAGAATGTTTCGTTGGCTTGACAACACACCCTTTGGGCGACCCGTAGAACCCGACGTATACAAAATTAGTGCTGGATCATTTGCGACTATTTCCACATCGGGCATTGATGCTGTTGGGACATCTTGAAGAAGTGTCTCGAGTTGAAATACTGGTCTATTGATCTGTCGTGTTGTGCGCACGGAGATGACATGCAATGCCAAGTTTCCTGACAGTTGACTTAACCGTTCAAGACGTTCTTCGTCTGCGAATATCAACTTGGCTCCACTATCTGTGAGGCCATATTCCATCTCGTCTGGTAACCACAGAGAGTTCATTCCTACTGCGATGGCTCCAATCGCGGTGATTGCCGTGAAGGCAAGAATCCATTCGGGGTAATTGCGCATTGAAATAGCAATCCTGTCGCCTTTTTGAATATCAAACCGATGATGTAAAACGTGAGCTATTCGCGAAGCCTTCGCATATGCCTCGGTAAACGAAAGACGTTCGTCTTCGTATACAAGAAAGGTGTCATTACTGAGATTCTGTTCGTATAAATCGCGGAGGGTTTGTGGGCCGTTAACAAATCCGGGCACTGCGCCACGGATACAATCCACAGTTCCCATTTCGTATGGCTGTCCAGCAGCTGAAATTACAGCGCGTGCGTCGTCGATATTCATCGGGTCAGCCTTACATATTTAGTGAGGCCATCTCTAGATGGAAACTTATTTATGTGAGTTGTAGGCGGCAACGATAGGGGCAAGTTCTGTTGGTGTAGCGCCATGCATGATGACGCCATCACAACCAAGAGCAAATTGGTTGCGAATTGCAGCAACACATTGTTGTGGTGTTCCTGATGCTGATGGTGCGAGCCATTCCTCGGGAATAAGTGATGCAACACGCTCAAGATCTTCGGTGGTTCCTTTTGCATCAAGCGCGCCGGGAAATGTGCGCACGAATTCATCAGCCCTGAAGCGTTTCAAGACTTCCGGATCCCAATTGTTGGTGCGCACCATGAGGTCGCCGTAGGCCTGCAAGTACGTGGCCAATCGTCCGACAGTCTTCTTTAACCGCAGCGCAGGGTCTATGTGGTCGCCAATTGTTGCAAAGCAAGACCACACTTTCACGGACGCAGGGTCACGACCTGCTTGTTCGGCCGCACGTTTCACTGTCTGCACTGCGCGCTGTGTTGTTTCATCGGTAAAGAACGTATGAAGAATCACGTTGTCATATGCACGACCCGCCATCTCTAGAGTCTGTGGACCAAACACAGTAATGCTGAGCGGAATATCCAGATCAAATGCAGGGTCAAGTCGAAGTACTGGGTACTTGCCAGTGATGTCTTCGTAGTTCATCACTGTCTCGCCGTGCCATAACTGGCGCATCACGTGTGCGAACTTTTCCATTGAGTCCGTGGTCGCTAGGGGCATTCCGTATGCCTTGAACATGGCGTCGATGCCGCGGCCAAGGCCAAGGCTGAAACGACCCTCCGACAAGAGATGCAGGGTGCTTGCCCATGAAGCAGTTACTAGTGGGTGACGAGTGGTGTGGTTGGTGGCCGCCGTAATGATGTTGATTGAATTGGTGACAGCAACGGCCGCACCGGTTAAGGCCCCGGCTTCCTTGATGTTGAAGCGTTCAGAAATGAACGCGGTGCCAAGCCCCATGGCTTCTGCATCTGCCAATTCTCCCAACATGTCTCGCGGTGAATTCGGAGCGCCTGCCAGTGTGTAAAAGCCAAGTTCAGGGTGAGCAGGAAGTGAAGCCATCTCTGTGACAGTACCTGTATGGCATGCCTCGTGGCAGAATCGGCGTAACCAATTCTTTAGGAGAATCATGAATCGCATCGAAATTGAAAAGAAGCTCAATGAAGACAGGGCCTGGTTGTTGGAGACCTATTCCCATCTAACAGAAGACCAGTTATTCGGTGACCTGACTCCGAGCGAACATGACCCATCGAATTTCTGGTCAGCCCTTGATCATCTTGCTCACTTGGCACTAATTGAGCGTAACTTTGCATCGATGATCCGCCGTCATATCAGTGGTCATAAGAATCCAGTCGGATTGACGTCTGATGATTCAGGTGCTGCACGTACGCGTGATCAGATCATGGCATCAGTACATGCCATGACAGAAGAATGGCAGAAGCAGCATCATGGAAAGTCTTTGCATGAAGTTGTTGCGCTTGGTGCAAGTGCACGTGCTGTGTCGTTAGAGCTTCTTAGTGAACTGACTGATGAACAGTTGGAAGAGGTATTGCCAGGGGCGCCGTGGGCTGACGGAACAGTTGGCGGTGTGATTGGTGCAAATGCAGATCATGGTCGCATGCACTGGAAATGGGCAAAGGACGCCGGAGTCCTTGACCACCACTAATACGATCAATGGTTGATAAGAACACTCCCGTAGCGCCTGACATCGTTGGGTTGCTTGAAGGCATCAGTACCACTCGTGCAATTCGTCGATATCTTGACGAGCCAATTCCAGACGAAGTCTTGCGCGACATCATGTTTGCTGCCACGCGCGCACCAAGCGGAAGTAATCGTCAACCTTTTCGGTTCATTGTTCTTGCTGAATCCGAAATTGCACAGCAGGCGAAGAATCTGATTGCTGTTGGAGCGCAAAAGGTGTGGAACTACAAGCGAACAGGTGATGGCTATGAAAAGGGCTCGGGAGTCGTTGAAGATTCACCTAAAACTCGTATGGCGAACACGATGCAGCAATACGTCGACAACTTCGCATCGGTTCCTGTGTTGGTCTTGGCTGTGCTGGTGCGGTATCGAGAGCAAAACCCCACTGAAGGTGCATCTGTGTATCCGGCATGTCAAAATTTGTTGTTAGCTGCACGTGGCTTGGGGTACGGGGGAGTCATCACTGGGTTTCACGGTTTTGTAGAACCAGAGTTGCGAGCACTGCTTGGCATTCCTGACGACACCCTGATTGCTGCGTCAATTTCTCTTGGTAAACCGGCGGGGAATCATGGCCCTGTACGGCGCGTACCTATGGCCGGGCTTGTGTACGGAGATGTATGGGGTGAATCACCTGCGTGGGCCATTGATCCGCCTGGGACATCCTTTACAAAAGGTGGTCCGCCTACTTGATTGCCTGATTCGCAATTCCGGTAGGGGTGATGCCAAGTTTCTTTCGAACTTCTGCGAGTGGTTGGTCGAGCATGTCTTCCCATTTCACACACTGAATATTTGGCGAGCGTCGTCCAAGTTCCCATCCGTCAGCAATGGCATCCATGAATTCAGTAATGCGGTGTGGTGAGAGAAAAGTCATGCGTGTCATTGACACAGACATCCACATGCCGAAATATGGAAACCGCACTTGACCAAAGCCGAATGATTGCAACGCAATTTCACCAGCAGGGCTTGAGTCGTATCCAGTAACAACGTGCTGGAAGTCGTGAGTTTGGTAGGCCCGAAGGACTGCAGATTCCATCTCTGGAGGCATTCCTTCAAGAATTCCCTCTGACTTGAACTTCTCATGCATTGCTTTGTAGTTAGTAGCAAGCCCAATGGTGAGGTTGTTGCTGATGATCCAATCGTGGAATGCACGACCAAGGCTTCCAGCGGGAAGCCGTTCGAGTACTTCGATTTGTAACGGAGTGTTGTTGTACAAGCTGCCGTTAGTCAGACTTTCAAATTCACCTGTTTCGGTCATTTGTGCAACATATGAATCTTTTGTTGATTCATCTGCATATTGCCACCACTCGTTGAAGAGAATATGAACGCCGTTTTTGTATGGGTCGTCAAAAGTCTTTAGTAAGGACTCTGCGAAGTCTCGGTCAATCATTTTCTCGCGAATTGCCATTGTGTCCCTTATGCGCGAGCAAACTCGCGAATGACGCGACCCGGACGAGCGCCTGTGTGGTTTCCTTGTTCAGTGACGATTTGGCCGTTCACAATTGTTGCGGCGTAACCGCGTGACTTAATGAGTAGTCGTCCTGTTTGACCTGGAAAGTCATTGACGTAAGTCGGTTGACCTGATGCAACGGTCTGCGGATCAAAAATATTGATGTCTGCAAAGTTTCCAACCTCGAGAGTGCCGCGCTTCTTCAAGCCCAACACTTCTGCAGGCATTTTGGTGAGCTTGCGAATGGCCTGAGGCAATGTGACAACGCCACGCGTGCGGTACCAATACTGCAAGTAGTGCGTGGTGGCATCTGCATCACAGATCTGGCCGATATGTGCACCAGTGTCTGCGAGTCCGGGATACACGTGATCAAGTGCGAGAAAATCTTCAAGGTCAGATGTATTGCGGTTAAAGAACCACGTATTGAATAGTTCGAGGCCATTGCTTTCAATGAGTCGATCAATGACAAGTTCAACTGGGTGAACACCAGCAGCTTCAGCAAGTTGCGCAATTGATACGCCATTTTGTTCGTTGTAGTCAGGTGAGAATTCTGTTCCCAGTGGGTAGATGTGATTCGGGTCGTACCACATGCCCTTTTCTTTTCCTTCTTCAACAAGTTCGGCGCGCGTTGCTGCGTTACGTAATGCTGCCAAGCGGTCTTCAAGAGTAGGAAGGTCCATCAGTGCGCGCCACTTCTTTCCTTTCACCGGAGAGATCTGGGCAAGCCCACACAGTGAACCACTAGGGCGAGTCATGCCGGCAGAAGTAATACGGCCAGAGTTGGCGCGAGTGTTGTTAAGGAAATTTCCAAAACCTTCTGCTGAACGCTTGTCGCCATTGCCCACACCGCCAGAGAACAAAACATCTCCACATGCCTCTGACATTGACTGCAACAGATCAAATTCATGTGCAGCCTTTGTGGCGAAGTCATTTACTGCTTGGAAAATTCCACCACCGCCGGCATTCAAGCCGTCTGCAATGGCGAGGTATTCATCTTTCGGTGCAAGTGTGCCTGGTACGTAACGACCGTCTGGCACCACGTGCAACAAAATACGTGAAGTAGAAAAGCCAACTGCGCCACCTGCAACTGATTCAGCAACAATGTCGCTCATGCGTTGTAGTTCTTGTGCCGTTGCTGGCTCATCGCTGAGTGAGCGTTCGCCCATCACGTTGTAACGGACTGCACAGTGGCCCACCATGCCAACAATGTTCAGGGCAGGATTCAATTTTTCAACGGAATCCAAGTACTCGGGGTATGTCTCCCAGTCCCATGCAAGACCATTCAGAATTGCATCGCGCGGAATATCCTCAACACTCTCCATCATCTCGGCGAGAAATTGCTCGTCACCTTTTGCAACGGGGGCAAATGTAACGCCGCAGTTACCCATCAACACGGTGGTGACGCCATGCCATGAACTGGAAGTCATCAGAGGGTCCCAGCCCACTTGAGCATCAAGGTGGGTGTGAAGGTCAATAAACCCAGGAGTCACGGCGAGCCCTTTGGCATCAATTTCGCGCGTACCGATTTCACCCGTGAGGTCACCAATGAATGTGACGGTGTCTCCATCGATTGCGATGTCTGCGGTATAGCCATCACGGCCTGTGCCGTCGACGATGAGTCCATTACGGATAATAAGGTCATGTGCCACGAGAGCCCCCCAAGTGTGCGGTTTCTAGAACGATACACACTGCGTTCGGGGTCTGTGAAGGTGGATGTCCTAGTCTTAGTCCTTACCTAAATCGATGGAGGAATCACATGTCAGACATGAGCGTGCAATCACTGTTTTCAGTGAAAGGGAAAGTTGCCCTAGTAACCGGAGGGTCGCGTGGAATCGGAGAAATGATTTCTGCCGGACTTTTGGCCAATGGTGCCAAGGTCTATATTTCGGCTCGTAAGGCGCAAGCGTGCGATGAGGCAGCAAAGCGCCTGATGGACACGTATGGCGGGGAATGCATTTCGCTTCCAGCAAATGTGGCAGAGATTGAAGGAATCGACGCCTTGGTTGCTGAGATCACCAAGCGCGAAAAGTATGTCGACATTCTGATCAACAACGCTGGTGTGTCATGGGGTGCACCAATTGAGGAATTCCCAGAAATTGGCTGGGACAAAGTCATGGACACCAATGTGAAGGGTGTCTTCTTTCTTACTCAGAAACTGCTTCCGTTGTTGCAGGGTCGCGCCACGAAAGACAACACGTCACGCATCGTGAATATTGGTTCAATTGATGGCATCGGCACACCAAGTTTCGAAACCTATTCGTACGGCCCATCAAAAGCTGCAGTGCACTCACTGACCAAAGTTCTTGCAGGTCGTTTGGCTTCGCGTCACATCATTGTTAATGCAATTGCGCCGGGACCATTCCCAACGTGGATGTTGTCAACTGGTGTCGGTGGCGGTGGCGACGTAGACAATACGGACTGGGAAACAGTTGGCCGCATGAACCCAAGTGGTCGTGTTGGCACGCCAGAAGACATCGCCGGTTTGGCGTTGTACTTGTGCTCGCGCGCAGGTGCTTTCACTGTTGGTGAAGTCATCACCTGTGACGGTGGATCACTTCTTAAATAATTAGTTGACGCGTCGTTCGCGGCCAGCCCAATACGGTTCACGAAGATCCTTCTTCAGGACCTTGCCGCTTGGGTTACGAGGCAGTGCGTCAATCCATGCAACTTGTGTTGGGCACTTGAACTTCGCAAGGCGCTCATGTGAGAACGAAATGATTTCTTGTTCAGTTGATTCGGTACCTAGTGCACGCACGACAATTGCGAGCGCGGTCTCACCCCATTTTTCGTGGGGAATTCCGATGACAGCAACGTCGGCGATACCTGGGTGGGACATCAAGACGTTTTCCACTTCTGCTGGGTAGACGTTTTCTCCACCTGAAACGATCATGTCTTTCACGCGGTCGTGGATGTAGACATATCCGTCTGCATCGACGTACCCAGCATCGCCAGTTTTGAACCATTTGTCTGGCGTGATTGATTTGGCTGTTTCTTCTGGATTCTTCCAATATCCCGCCATCACTTGTGCCGAACGAATCCAGATTTCTCCAACTTCGCCAGTGGCGCAATCAGTATCGTTTTCATTGTTCACGATGCGTACTTCAACTCCAAGACCTGGTGTTCCGCAACTGCGCAAACGATGTTTGTTCGGGCTGTTCAGTGCGT
>JBAXUC010000041.1:0-11157 GCA_037129855.1 Actinomycetota bacterium
CCGTGGTACGAAGGCCCGTCAGTTCTTGAACTGCTGGAGACTCTCGACATCACTCCGGTAGCAACGATTGATGCTCGCCTTGCTGTGCAGTGGACATTGCGCGAACACGGCGGTAGCGATTACCGCGGCTATGCAGGACGCCTCGAAGGCGGAGCAATCCGTGTCGGAGACTCTGTCACTGTTCATCCGCAGGGATACTCAAGCACCGTTGCAGGGCTGACGCGTGCCGGTTCACCAACAGAGATTGCGGTTCCTGGAGATGCAATTGCCATTGAGCTTGTTGACGACCTTGATGTCGGCAAAGGCAACGTGATTGTGGTCAATGGCGCACACCAGCCCGTTGATGCCACAGGTCTTATTGCTGATGTGTGCTGGTTTACAGACGCGGAACTATCTGTTGGTGACGCGCTCATTGTTCGCCATGCATCTGGTGAAGTGTCGGCTCGCGTTGCAGCTATTACTCATCGCCTTGACTTAGAGACACTAGAAAACACTCCAACTGATCGACTTGTCTTGAATGACATCGGCCGTGTGGAACTAGCTCTTGCATCGCCACTAGTGGTGGATGAATACGCAGTGAACAGAGCTGGTGGCAGTGCGATAGCTATTGACCCCGTTAGTAATGCCACAATTGGCGCTCTCATGATTCGTTCTGGGCACTAGCAAAATTTTGTTATGGTGACGATTTATGAATGAGTCGTCACCACTTACAGAGCAAACTGAAATCACAACTGAGTCTCAGCATCGGGTGAGGCGAACGTTTGCCACTACCCTTGGTGGTCTTGGCATTGTTTTTCTGGGCCTTGGCCTAATCTCACTTGTGCTGATGGGTTTTGTGTCGTCCCCCGACGCTGCAAAGTCAACTGTGAAGAGCGCATTGGCTCAGCCTGATGTGCGCGATGTAATTGCAGACAAACTGATTGAGAAGCTGCAAGATAGTGCAGACAATGATTCAGAGAAGTTGGTCTTCTCGGTGGCTCGGCCTCTCATCGTCACGGCAGTGAAAGAGAAATTGGCAGATCCAGACCTTCAGAACTTTGCAGGGGATGTGGCGGCCAGTGTGTATGCGGTGTACATAGAAAATGCGCCGGCGACATCGGTTGATATCTCAAAATTTAGCGATGCAACGCTGGAAGCGATACGCGCAGCGGACCCTTCCATTCCGAAAGACCAGAATCCGAAGATGGATCCGTTGAAGGTGGAACGGAAACCTGGTGATGCAAATATCAAATCCATCCGAGATATGGCACAGCGGGGTTCTTGGTTGTTCGTCATCATCGGATTGCTGTTGCAAGTCGCTGCATGGTTCCTCAGTGTCGCTACGCAATGGCAACGCACGTTGCGCTTAGGAATTCGTCTTTTCTCAGGAGGATTTATCTTCCTCGGCATTGTTCTTTTTGCGCGCGGTCGTATCCCGCAGTCATCAACCGATAACAAGGCAGCACTAACGGCTGCTGCACAGTTCATTACCGACCCAATGGTGACGCGATTCGTCGTCCTGATTGTCGTGGGTCTTGTTACAGGTGTCGTCGGATTCGTGATCAACAGAAAAGTACTATCAGTTCCTCAGTAGACGAGAAGTTTAGTTTTCGAATCACTTAATAAAAATAGGTACACAAGGTGAACTCGTAATGAACTTACTGAGCCACTTGCCATAGGTGATTCTTGTGCATTTGATACATGTATCATTTGATTGTGTATGACAATCTCATAATTGTTCCTATGTCCAACAAAGTTTTGTTGACGAGACTTCTCTCGGTATTTGCTGTCGTCCTCGCGACGATCGGCTTGACAACTTTTAATGGTGATGTACTAAAAGCAGCAACTCTCTCTCAGTCTTTTTCATATACCAACGCGATTGACACCTCGTTTGTTGTTCCTGCCAACACCTATTCGATTTCGGTAGTGATGTATGGCGGTCAAGGTGGTCGAGGTGGTGGTGACTCTCAAGGCTCACCAACACCGGGCGGATACCGCGGCGCAGTAACAGGCACAATTCCAGTGATGCCAGGTGATGTTGTAACGGTGGCAGTTGGTGGCGGTGGCGGAACTGGCGTTAGCTCAAGGGCAAGTGCAGCGGGTGGCTCGGCTGGTTTGAACCCGCTTGACGGCTACGACGGCGCAGTAGGTGGAGTAGCTGGGCCGTTGGGATCATCAGGCGGCGGCGGCGGCGGTGGTGCAGCCACTGTTGTGAAAGTAGGGAACCTTACTTTTGTTGCAGCGGGAGCAGGAGGAAACGGTGGCAACGGACAATACTTACCTCTTGTTGGACGTCGTGCGAACGAAACTCACACCCCTCGCGCGGATGATTTGACAAATACGACTGGCCGCGTGGGTAAAAACACGAGCCTGGTGTGTACGGCTGGATTCCGATGTGACGGTGGAGCATCAGGCGCTGGTGGTGGTGGTGCAGTTGGTGGCGAGCAGGGTGAAGTGCAATACGGCGGTGCGTCTTACACGGAGTATTTCGGTTTTGGTGGTTATCCCGGTTCAAACAGCACGGCTGGTGTTGGGTCGCTGACTAGTTATTACGAATATTACGAAGGAAACAGCGCAAATGGGTCCGTAGTCATCAGCTATGACTCTGGTTCTCCTGGTGCGCCAACAGATGTGGCCGGAGGTCAGTTGAATTCGTCAGTGTCGCTGACCTGGAAAGCGCCGGTTGCCGTCGGAGGCGCAAACATCACCGACTATGTCGTTCAGTATGCGACAAGTGCTGGTGGTGCATTCACCACTTTTAATGACGGCGTGTCTGCGCAATTGTCAACCACAGTGACCGGCTTAACAAATGGAACGCCCTATTTCTTCCGTGTCGCAGCAGTGAACTCGTATGGAACTAGTGCGTACTCGAGTGCAATGGGTGCGGGTGTTGCCCCGAGCGATGTTCCTTCCGCTCCGTCTATTTCCTCGTTAACTCCGACCGATGGCGGTTTGTCGGTTGCATTCTCGGCTGCGGCCTCTGGTGCACCGATTCTCTGGTACGACTACCAATTAGATGGTGGCGATTGGATCGCATCCATTGCGACATCCAGTCCTGTAGTAATTGCCGGCTTGACTAACGGACGTTCCTACAGCATCAAGATTCGTGCAGTGAGTTCTATTGGTGACGGTGCGGCTTCGGGTGCGTCATCGGGTACGCCGACAACTGTCCCGGCCGCTCCATCGATCTCAGCAATTGGTCTTGATACTGGAGCAGTGAGTGTTTCGTTTGAAGCCGGAGCAAATGGTGGTAGCCCCATCACCAACTACCAGTATTCGATAAACAATGGTTCAACGTGGTCTACTCGTTCTCCTGTCTCGACTGCTTCCCCTCTCAGCATTAGCGGTCTGACTGGGGGTGTTGAATACCCGATTCGTCTTCGTGCAGTGAACTTAGCCGGAGCAGGAACGCAGTCCAACGCTTCGATCGTGACAGTTAAAGGCGCACCAGGTGCACCTTCCATCAGTGCAATTGTCGCGGGGGACAAGCGTTTGTCGGTCTACATAGACCAGGGCCCGAACGGTGGCTCGTCAGTTTCTATGTATCAATACTCAACAGATGATGGAGTGACGTGGCGCAATAGAACTGACGGCGGAACTACCGGATCACCCATGCTCATCACTGCGCTCGTGTCAGATGGAACTACGTCATTGACTAACGGCACTCAATACGACATTCGGGTCCGTGCAGAAAACGTGGCCGGATACGGCGTGACATCTGCAAGGTCATCAAGTACGCCACGCACTGTTCCTTCGGCACCGTCCATTGTAGGTAACACGGTCTCTGGCAGTGATGGTGTTCTTAACGCCGCTTTTACTGCACCATCTTCTAACGGCGGTGCCGTGATTTCTACGTATCAGTACTCAACTGATGCGGGAGCAACGTGGCGCAACCGTACCGATGGAGGTACAACCGCTTCTCCCGTTGTCATCTCAGTTCTGTCAACGAACGGAACTTCTCCGCTCATTGGTGGAACCGAGTATTTCGTTGAACTTCGTGCAGTGAACTCTGCTGGTGCAGGATCTGCATCCGACGTTGCAACGGGAATTACAAAGACAGTTCCACTTGCTCCGTCATTATCAGCATTGGTTGGAAACGACTCATCTGCTGCAATCAGTTTTGATGTTCCTGCAAACGGCGGCTCGGCAATTACAAAATACGAATACAAGGTGAATAACGGCAGTTTCACGGATACCGGAACGTTGGCAAATACTTTCACGATCTCTGGTCTCACAAACGGCACGACGTATTCAGTTGTTGTGCGTGCAGTGAATGACATCGGAAACGGGGCGACATCGACTTCGTCGTCTGTTACTCCTTCTGGTTCTGCGCCCGCCCCCACCTTGAATTCGGTAACTGCAGGTAATAAAACACTGACCGTTGCTTTTGATGCACCGATATCAAATGGCGGCACCGCAATCACGTCCTACCAATACTCGACTGATGGTGGAACTACGTGGCGCAATCGATCCGCCGGAACCACCGCATCTCCTCTTGTGATCTCGACAGTTTCATCGTCTGGGAATACCGATCTACTAAACGGACAGACATACACAGTTCAAATTCGTGCAATCAATACCTCAGGAGCAGGCTCTGCGAGTACATCGTTGTTGTCGGTTCCTCGTGCCGCTCCCGGTTCTTCAACGCTTGGTACCGTAACCATCGGCGACGGTCGACTAACCATTCTGTTCGTACCCGGATCAACTAATGGCTCTGCGGTGCTGAAGTATCAGTACCAATTGAATTCAGGAGCATGGGTTGATGCGGGAAGTTTGAACAGCCCTTTAACAATTTCAGGCCTCACTAACGGCACCTCATATTCTGTAGTCATTCGTGGGGTCAATGATGTGGGCGATGGCTCCGCTTCAAATGCAGTGACAGCAACGCCAGCGTCTCCACCGTCAGAACCTCGTACTGTCATCACAACAGGGGGCAATGCCTCTGCAGTTGTCTCGTGGCTCGCCCCATCGGACAACGGGGGCGCAACAGTGACTGGTTACACGGCAACTGCTTACAACGCTGCGGCCAGTGGATCAGTTGTATCCAGTTGTTCAACAGTTCTCACCACATGCACCATCACCGGATTAACTAACGGCACCGCGTACTACGTTTCCGTGGCGGCAATCAATGCTGCTGGCACTGGAGGGGAATCCACACCACGTGCGGTAGTTACACCAGTGACGCTTCCCAGTGCTCCGACAGTCACGTCGATTACCCCTGGCAGTACGAATCTTCGTGTTGCATTTACCGCGGCATCGAACGGCGGTTCGAGCTTTTTGGATTATGAGTATTCGTTGAATGGTGGGCTTTGGGTAAGTGCAGGTCGCACCGCGTCTCCACTTTTGCTCAGCGGTCTTACTAATGGCACGTCGTACTCGGTGAAGATCAGGGCGATCACTGCTGTTGGCTCAAGTTCCGAATCAAATGCAATTAGTGAAATTCCATACGGTCTTCCAAGCGCAGTTGCCGGTATCACTGCCGCTCCTGGAACAACTTCAGTCGTGGTGTCATGGTCGCCAACAAACAACAACGGCAACGCAATCACGACCTACACAGCAATTGCTTGGAACTCTGCATCTGAGGGTGGCATCGTGCAATCGTGTACTTCTTCAGGTATCCAATGTACGGTGACCGGACTTAGTGCCTCAACCCAGTATTACTTCACTGTCGATGCAACCAATGCTGCAGGAGTCGGCTTGCGTAACACTCCGCGCATCACTGCAACCACAGGTTCGACACCACCATCAGCTCCCACCATCACCTCTGTTCTTGCTGGAGACGCCAAAGTAACGGTGTCTTGGACAGCTGGAAGTGCAGGAACATCCGCAATCACTGATTACGTCGTTCAATACTCCATCAACAACGGAATATCCTGGACTACCTTCATTGATCCTGTGTCGGCGCTAACACAAATGGAAGTTACCGGACTCAACAACTATGTTGCTCACACTTTCAGAGTGCTCGCCGTGAGTGCTGTCGGAGCAGGCTCGTATTCCACTGCAAGTCAGGCAGTAACGCCAGTTGGTGTGCGGCCAGATGCCCCGACGATTACATCAGTAAGTGCAGGCAATGGTCAGGTGACCGTGTCTTGGACTGCCGGCAACGCCAACACTGACCCGATTTCTGATTACGTCGTCCTGTTCTCACTAAGCGGTGGTGACTTCACTACATATACGGATGCGGTTTCGACCTCGCGGTCCACGATTGTGAGTGGGCTTCAAAATGGTTCGAAATACAAATTCAAAGTTGCAGCAGTGAGTTTGGCTGGACAAAGCAGTTTCTCTGCAATCAGTGACGAAGTGATTCCGCTTGCACCGGTTATTCCAACCACCACCACCACCACCTCAACGACAACAACAACGGTCGTAACGACCACGACAACGGTCGTAACGACCACGACAATTGTGATCAGCGAATCCCCAGTCAAGGTTGTTCCTTCTGCCACAGTTGCACCTGCTGTGGAGCCAACTCCAGACAACATCGGTCAAGTGTCTGTAGCCACTATTCCAAAGGCGGGTGCCACCAAGGCTGTCGCACCCATGGTCAGAGTTATTCCAACTACCACGACCACAAGCCCGCCTCCTCCACTATTTACAAAACAAGGGTCAGCCTCAGAAGCTGCACCAGATGCTCCATCAACGGAGCTTGGTGAGGCAAGCGTGCTGCTCGATGGTGCTCCTGTGCCTGCGACATTGACGCGCAACAATAATCAGATTTATGTAAAGAGTGCCGGAGTCGAAGCTACTTTGGGCGGTCTGACTGAGAACGATGAAATAGTTCCCCTTGATTCCGATGGGAACCTTCGACTCGAACAAAAAGCTCGACTTGTTGTCAACTCGATTGGATATGCACCTGGAGTAGCCGTTGGGATTTGGTTGTTCTCTCCTCCAACTCAGTTAGCTCGTATTGCCGCACAAAAAAATGGAAGTATCTCTGGAACGACCGTCATTCCGAGTGCGATTAAAAACGGAGTACACATGGTGGTACTCGATGGTGTTACCAAAGAAGGCAAACCAATTGTCCTGTCGATTGCCATACCCATCGGAAAAGTTAAAATATCAGGCCCGATCACGCGTGTTTTGATCGCAATTCCAGTTCTGTTGGCGGTGTTCATCGGATTTCTTGTCCCTGCGCGTCGACGCCGAAAAAAAGACGAGGAACTGGGTTTAGTCAACTAATTGAGCAAAGTTCTAATTGAACAGCGTCCAGTCATCTGGTTTGCGTCCACGCAGTTCGTCGTAATTAACTTCAACACAGACAATGCCTCGTGATTCGGCAAGTGTGCGTGCCTGGGGTTTGATGCTCTGGGCTACGAACATTCCGCGAAGTGAGCCGAGTGATGGATCATTAGCTAAATCCACGAGATAGCGGGAAAGTTGTTCGACTCCGTCAATTTCACCGCGCCGTTTTACTTCGATCACAACCGTGTTGCCGGCGGTGTCTTTGCACAAAATATCGACAGGACCAAGCGCTGTGTAATGTTCGCGGCGAATCAGTGTGAGACCTGGTTCCATTGCCTCGGGAGACGCTGCAAGCAGTTCCTGTAGTTGTTTTTCGACACCGTCTTTTTCAAGTCCTGGGTCTTCGCCAAAGACATGATCGCTGTCATGAAAGATTTCGTGAAAAGTGATTGTCATTGCTTCGCCTTTTGGGTTGCGCACGATCCAGTGGTCAGAGTTGTCTTCAATGACGTTCGGTGCTGTCATCCAGTTGAGGGGCTTATAGGCCCCACCGTCAGAATGAACCGCAACGCAACCATCGGCTTTGACCATTACAAGGCGAAGGGCCTCTGGCAAGCGGGTCTCTAGACGGCCCGCATATTCCACAGTGCAGCGCGCAACGATAAGTCTCACAACAACAGTATTGCCGACAGGGCTAGTTGGTGATGTGGTCGCGCATACGCTTTTGAATGAGGTTGCGACGTTCTTGCAGTTGGAGATAGGTCATTGACTCTGTTGATTCATCAACACCAAGACCAGCTTTGAGGCTGCCCATATCGATTTCAACTGTGTTCATATCGACACCCAGTTCTTCCGACAAGCGGGCACCGTGGCGTTGCATGAATGTCATCGAGATGTTGGTGAGTTCGCCAATAATGTCAAGGTTTGGGGCGAGACGGGCAATAGCTCCGTCAAGGAACACCATGTTTTTGATGTACAACATGAGTTCTTTTGGCAGTTTGGCACCGTACGCAAGAAGTGCCTTCACGATGCGTTGCACTTCAGCCACGAGTTCTTCGCCATCAAGAGATGTGGGGTCGATAGTGGGTTGGTCAAGGCCAAGGTCGCGAATTACTGCATCGATATCTGTATCTGTTGGCAGCGCACCGAGGTCACGCAGTGCAGACACTTGGCTGTGCAAGTCATTTGTTGTTGCACCAAGCATGAGACGCATGAAGGCAAGACGACGTTTTGTTGAGAGGCGGCCCACGATGCCGAAGTCGAGAAGCGCTGTACGTCCATCAGAGAGAACAAACAAGTTCCCGCCGTGAAGATCGCCATGGAAGATGCCGTGAATGAGTGCGCCTTCCATGAAGGAGATCATTCCGGCTTTGATGACTTGTTCAGTATCAATTCCTGCAGCTTGCATTCCTTCAACATCGTCGAAGTTAAAGCCCTGCAGGCGTTCCATTACAAGGACGCGACGCTTGACGAGAGTTGGGTGGGGGCGGGGCACGATGTATGCCTCTTGATTGAGGTCATGCAGCATCATTGATACGTCGATCATGTTTGATGCTTCCATGCGGAAGTCGAGTTCTTCCACAATTGTTTCCGCAAACAACTCAACAAGTGCTGGTGGGTTTGCAAGAGCTGCAACTTTGATGCGGCCAATCATGAACGGCGCAATCCAGGCCATGACGCGAAGGTCTCGGCGAACCAGTTCAGAAACCTGCTCGCGCTGAACCTTTACGACGACATCCTCGCCAGTCAAGAGTGTTGCGCGGTGAACTTGAGCGATTGATGCTGCAGCGAGAGATTGCTGCTCAAAATTAGTGAACACATCTTCGAGTCGAGCACCTAGGTCTTGTTCCACAATGAGCTTCACGGTGTCCCATGCCTGTGGTGGAACTTGATCGCGGCATTTCTTGAATTCGTTTACAAGTTCAGTAGGAAACAAACCTTCACCACTTGAAATGATCTGGGCAAGTTTGATGTACGTCGCACCAAGTTTTTCGATTGCTTTTCGTAAACGAAGAGACATGTATGTGCGTGAGTCTTCAGGCGTTGCAAATTTATTGCGTTTCTTGTTAATGAACCAGGGCAGTAGAGCCCAACCGAGATGAGCAACAACAACTAACAGTCGATCAAGTGGCGGGATGCGGCGGGCACGAATAAGGGAGGGTACTTCTTTGTGGGCTGCCGAACGCAAGGTGACTGCAATGGTGGACCATGCAATGTTGCCGCGATCAAGGACCCACGGACCAGAATCAGAGAAATTGCCCCAAGTCAGGTCAATAGGTCGTCGAGTCATCGCATCATTCTGCCGTGGAGAGTTGCTCCCACACGCTCGGCGGGAGCGAAATGCGACACAATGAGGTCTCGCACAATGCGCATGGGGGATCAGATGTCGAATGCACCGCTACAAGGGGTCAAGGTGGTTGAACTGGGCGTGTGGGTTGCCGGGCCAGCTGTCACGGGACTCTTGGCCGACTGGGGCGCAGACGTGCTGAAGATTGAACCACCGACCGGTGACCCGCAGCGGGCGGTGTTCGGAGCCTTGGGGGTCGCAGATCAAGTGGGGGTGCCGCCGTTTGAAATTGATAATCGTGGGAAACGATCAGTGGTTCTTGATCTACGCGATGACACCGACTTGGAAACCATGATGACCCTCATCGGCGAGGCAGATATTTTTGTAACGAATGTGCGTCCAGCCGGATTGCAACGTCTTGGTCTTGATGCAGAAACGCTGACGAAGAAATTTCCGCGGCTGGTTTACGGCATCATCACCGGCTATGGACTCACGGGTCCTGATGTTGATAAGGCCGGCTACGACGTCGGTGCGTTCTGGGCACGCAGTGGGTTAGCGCACACCACGGTTGCTCCTGATGAATTACCACCTGGAATTCGCAGTGGCCAAGGTGATCACACAACAGGAATGGCACTTGCGTCTGGCGTGATGGCTGCATTATTTGATCGTGAGCGAACAGGCACAGGGCGTGTTGTCTCTACCAGCTTGTTGCGAACCGGTATCTACACAATCGGCTGGGATGTTGGCGTGTATTTGCGTTACGGGAAACGGCAGAGCACACGACCACGCCATCGCAACCCAGCGCCACAAGTGAACTGTTATCGCTGTGCAGATGGTCGCGCTTTTTGGTTGCTTGGTCTTGAGGCAGACCGTCATTGGCCCGGATTTTTGAAAGCAATTGATCGTCAGGATTTGGCGTCCATCGAAAACTTCAAAAACGCACGTTCACGCACAGTGAATGCAGAAGAATTTATTGCTGTTCTTGACGCACACTTTGCCACACAGGACTGTGCATATTGGACATCTCGCTTTGATGTTGAAGATGTGTGGTGGGCACCATTAAATTCAATTCCTGATGCAATCAATGATCCACAAGTCATTGCATCAGGTGCATTTATTGACATGACGCCGCAGCCAGGCGAGGCACCATACCGCGCAGTGAATTCACCAGTTGATTTCGATGGGTACACCCCAACGTATGGCCCAGTACCAAACTTGGGCGAACACGAGCCGAAGTGGTGACACCATGACTGCTAGTCGCTTTGACATCGTGACTTTCAATTCTCCTCGCACAAATGATTTGTCGAAATTCTGGGCCGGCCTTTTAGGTCTGCAAGAAATCGAACGTGAAGATGGTGATAGGTGGATTCTTCTGGGGGACACAACCGGTGGACGCACAATTGGTTTTCAGCGTGGTGAACACGTTGATGGTTCGATTCACATAGACCTTTCGTGTTCAACAGATGATTTTCCAAATGATCGTGAACGCATAATGCAATTGGGCGCTATTGAGACCAGACCAATGCGCAGTGAGCCGTATGGCCTTATTGCAAACTTCGCCGACCCAGATGGCAATTTATTTGACCTCTGCGCTTACATCTCCGCAGATTAAAACTGCGGCGGTCGCTTGTCGCGCAAGGCCGCTACGCCCTCGCGATATTCGGCGGTTTGTGTTGCGTCATTAATCAGTGCAATTGACTCATCAACTG
>JBAXUC010000042.1:0-10824 GCA_037129855.1 Actinomycetota bacterium
GTATCCTGACATTCACGTCGAAGTGGCGAAATCGGCAGACGCACCGGCTTAAGGGGCCGGCGCCCGCAAGGGCGTGGGGGTTCAAGTCCCCCCTTCGACACCAAATGAAAAAGCGGCGCTTCGGCGCCGCTTTTCTTTTGCCCTATTTCAGATAATCCGACAATCGAGCAACAGTGAGACCCTGAGCCTTCAAACGTCTCTCTAATTGTCTGATGCTCTTAGCCATCGACCCGACGTAATGGACAAGCACAATGTTTCCAGGATGTATCTTTCCGTCCCATGTGGTGATTGTTGGCCCATTCAGGCTGACCGTCCAGAGAACCACGTGGGTGATACCACACGCCGCTGCTGCTTGAAGAGTTCGCTTATCCCATGATCCGTATGGTGGTCTGAAATAACCGGTCGTTGACCCAAACTTTTCTTTGATGCCTCGTTCGCCTTCACAGATTTCCTTTTTTTGCTTCTCGAATGAAAGGCCCTTCAACGCGTCGTGATGTGCCGAGTGTGAACCAATGTCATTGTGGGAACCAAGTGAAGAAAACCATGAAGCGTAGGTCCCAACTTTGGACGGAAGTATAAAACTACTGATGGGCCACTGCAGTCTTTCAAGTTCTGCCGCCGCATCTGCAGGTCTGTCTGATCCATCGTCGGCAGTCAGGAAGACCACTTGGTCTTTTGTCGGAATCGTATACAGGAGTTTTGCCTGGGGCAGCTCGGTAGCGAAAATGGAATGTGAACTGACAGAGACTACTGAGCCGAATACGATTGCAGCAGACAAAACACGACAAAGCACTTTGATGAGTTTACGCCATAGGACGTAGGTGTTTTTTCATAGCGACGAAATACAGCGCGAGACAAAGCATGAGGGCGCCTGCACACGAGAATGTGAGAGGGGCATTGTCGAGTTTGCGAGCAATAACCCCGACTAGGAGCGCAGCCATTGGGGCGAGTCCGCTCATGAGAAGTGAGTGAAACGCCATCACCCTTCCCATCACCTGAGGTGGGGTGTTGTTTTGAATCAAGGTTTGACTGAGGTTCATGTAAAAGCCTCCGCCCATTCCCCACGCAAACAGAAAGACGCCCATACCAATCAGTGAAGAGGATTGTCCGAGAAGAATCTGAATGCTGCCGCCCCAACATAAACCGCACATGAACCACAGACCCTTCTTAATCATCTTGTGGTTGTAACGCATGATGAGAGTTGATGTAAGAAGTTGGCCGACTCCAAGCATGGCAAAAAGTACGGTCGTCTGACTGCCCGATGCACCGGCTTCTTCTTTAGCGATTTGAGGCCCAAGCACCATCCATGGCGCCATCATAAAAATTACAGACCCAGCCAACAGAACAAAGAATGACCGCACGGCAGCATTTCCTTGAATGAAAGAAATGCCTCCAAAGATTTCATCCTGCAATTTGCGTCGGTGAGAGTTCTGGCTTGGGGGGAGTTGTAGAGGCAATAGGGCAAGAAACCCTAACGCGTAGAGAGCAGCCTGTAACCAAAATGCACCTTCGATTCCCCATGTACTAATTGCAGGGCCAGCTGCAATAGGTCCGATTATCAGACCGAAATTATTTCCTATGGTGCTTATAGCAATAGCCCCTACCAATTTGTCACTCGGTACAAGTGTCGGCACGATGGCGGAACGCACAGGTGTGCCGAGGGCTATGAAAATCCCTGCAATAAACGAGCCAACGATGGCCCAACGGATTGTCATGTGGTCAAGTGTGATCATGGCTGCGATTGCAATGGTGATTATGAGTGCCCCGATTTGACTCACCATCAGAATGGCACGCCTATTCATGTGGTCACTCATTACACCGACAGGAAGAGAAATGAGGAGAGCTGGAACCCCCATGACAAAAAGGAGAAAACCGCTGATGTCTGATTTGGCGCCTAGTCCTAGTGCCAGCCATACGAAGGCGAATCGTTGGGTGCTTTGCACCAAAATAAAGACGAAACTATTGAGCCACAGCAATCGAAATGGTTTAATTCGCAGCAGGTCGACTGGCCGAATCGCTCCATTGTCACTCACGGAGTCAATGGTGTCAGATGTGTCAGTAAATCGTGTCACTGAAGGACTGAATAGAGCGATTCAATCAGTGCTCTATTCCTAGGGTTTTGCCAACGAGGTCCCATCTGATTCATGACGTACCCAAAACCAACCTTGACCTTCGGGTCACAAAAACCAACAGAGCCACCTGCACCAAAGTGTCCGAACGATTCAGTGTTTGGTCCAAATCCACGCTCAGGAATTGGTAGTTGAAAACCATGAGCGAAACGTGAAACGCGATGAAGGATTCTGTCGTCACCCATTGAGACTTCTGACGAAGCAATATCTAGCACTGCGGAGGGAAGCAAGGTCACATTGTCGTGTGAGCCGCCGTGTGCAAGAGATGTGTACAACGTGGAAATGGCACGTGCTGAAGCATGAACGTTGGTACTAGGCATTTCAGCGATTCTCCACGGTGCTGTATTCACTACGCCGGCACCGGAAAGACCAGAAGGGTTGGAGTACGTATTGAACTGAAGAAGTTGTTCTTCATCTAACCCTGCAGGTTCCTCTTCTGGAAAAGGGTCGCTTGGCCACTCGTAGTCTGCGATTCGGGAATGCAGATCTGCTGGAGTCCCCAAATAGATCTCGGCGTTTAGGGGTGTCGCAATCATTTCTGTAATCAACTGCCCAACTGTTTTGCCGGTAGTGCGCCGCAACACTTCTCCGACAAGGAACCCATATGTATTTACGTGATAACCGTGTTCTTGTCCAGGTGTCCACCATGGTGTTTCGGTTGCCAAAGACTCGGTCAATAGTTTCCAATTCAGCATTGCGTTCGGCGGTAGGCGAGTGCGCACTGCTGGTAGCCCTGCGCGATGACCCAGCAAATCTCGAAGCGTCAGAGCCTCTTTGCCATTGACCGCGAATTCAGGCCAAACGGAAGCTACTCGAGTGTCGTATGAAATGAAGCCGAGTGCAACACATTGGGCGGCTACGACTGCAGTTATGCCCTTGCCGATAGAGAACGCATTAACCAGTTGATCCTCTTGCCAAAGATGGGTCTTCTCGGGGTTAGAGAACCCGCCCCACAGGTCGACAACCTTCGCACCATTGACGGTGATGCAGACAGAAGCCCCAATTTCTCCATGTTCAACAAAGTTGTTATTAAATGCATCGCGTACTGCGAGAAACGCCTCATCACATTTTCCGTGAATGGGCGTCGGCATTATTAGAGAGCTGACTTCTCCAGGATGTGAATACCGCAAGCAGATCCAAGACCAATGACGTGAGCAAGACCAACCTTGGCGCCTTCGATTTGGCGAGGCCCTGCTTCTCCACGCAAGTGATGGCACACTTCCCAGATGTTGGCAATACCTGTTGCTGCAATTGGGTGACCCTTTGATTCAAGTCCGCCTGACACATTGACAGGCATTGAACCGTCGCGCCAGGTTGCGCCTGAATTGAAGAAGTCGACTGCGCCGCCTTCTTCACAGAGCATGAGATTGTCGTAGTGAACAAGTTCGGCAGTGGCAAAGCAGTCATGAAGTTCAACGAGGTTGAGGTCTGACGGTGAGACTCCGGCCTGTTCGTACGCTTGTTTTGCTGCAATGCGGGTCAATGTGTTGACGTCGGGAAGCACTTGGCAAGCCTCTTGGTACGGGTCGCTAGTGAGAATAGAAGCTGACACCTTGATGGCACGACGTTGTTGTTCTAACGACAGTGTCTTCAACTTGGCACCGCTAACTACTACTGCAGCCGCTGCGCCGTCGCAGTTAGCTGAGCACATAGGACGAGTGTTCGGGTATGAGATCATGATGTCGTTCATAATCTCGTCGAGTGACATGCGCTTTGAGTATGCAGCGAGTGGGTTCAATGTTGAATGCGCGTGGTTCTTTTCTGAGATTTTTGCGAACAGTTCAAATGTGGCACCGCCGTATTTGTGTCCGTATTCCATTCCAACTTGAGCAAAGGTCCCTGGCATCGCTGCAGTACCGATAAGTCCATCAACGTTGGTGACTGATCCGAAACGACCAGATGGTGTCCATTCCTTGTTCTTTGACTTTGGAGCTCCGCCACCACCGAGGAGGCCAACACCAGCAAGTTTTTCAACACCAACGGCAAGGCCCATGTCGCATTCGCCTGCTTTGATGGCCATGATGGCTGTACGCAGTGCGGTGGCGCCTGTGGCGCATGCATTAGAAACGTTGTACACGGGAATACCGGTTTGACCGATTTGCTTCTGAATCATCTGGCCTATGCCACCTTGACCCATGAGGCAACCTGCAGCCATGACGCCGATGTCTTTCATTGTGACCTGTGCATCTGCGAGAGCAGCGATAACCGCTTCTGATGCAAGGTCAACTGTGTCTTTGTCGGGGTACTTGCCAAATTTGGTCATGTAAATTCCGAGGATGTAGATGTCGTCAGTAGCCATTGTGTTCTCCGTTATGTAGTGATAGTTGTAGTGGTGATATTAGGACTAATTACGCAGGCTCGTAGCCAAAACCAATAGCTTCGAGGCCATTGTCGTCTGCGCCAAGTGAATAAGTAGTGAGCTTGACTTTCATACCCAGGGTTACCTTCTCTGGAGTCGGGTCAACGTTTGCAAGGTTGCCCCGCACGCTTGTGCCGCCACAATCGATGATTGCTGCAACGAAGGGGACAGGCACACCAGGCGCTGCGAACGTGACAATGGTGAAAGAACGCACAATGCCCTCATTGACTATTGTTACTTTTTTGAAATCGGTAGCGAAGCATGAAGCGCATGCATTGCGTCGATCGAAATAACGAGCGCCACATTTGGTGCACTCGTTTGCGGTGAGGTGGGGCTTATCCCCGAGGACAAGGTAGTCAACCAATGGAACTTGTGTGATGGTCATAATTTCCCTTAACTAATGAGCAGAGTCATACCTTATGCCGTATGAGGGGGTGGGAACCGAGCCAGAGACTCATGAGGAGGTTCTAAGATGGGGTCGCAGAAACCATCTGTACTTGGGAAGGAAAGCCGCATGGCGACTTGGCGAAATTGGGCGGGAAATCAGATCGCTCATCCGCAATCAATAGAGTCTCCTCGCAACGTGTCCGAGTTGGCGGTCCTTGTGGCTGAGGCATCTTCTCGCGGTCAGAAGGTAAAGGCAGTTGGCTCTGGCCATAGTTTTACGTCGGCGGCAGCCACAGACGGCCGCATGATTCGGCTCGACCATCTGAGTGGCATTTCGCACGTGGATCGCACGAAGAATCAAGTCACAGTGGGTGCGGGAACGCGACTGTCTGATCTGAACTCTCTTCTCCATGCTGAAGGACTGGCGTTGGCTAACTTGGGTGACATTGCCTACCAGACCGTGGCCGGCGCGATTTCTACCTCAACACATGGCACTGGTACAGCACTGACGGGCCTCGCAGGTCAAGTTGTTGCCATGGCATTGGTCAACGGCCACGGTGAGATTGTCGAATGTTCTGAATCATCTAATGCGGACATCCTTGATGTTGGTCGTGTGTCAGTTGGGGCGTTGGGAGTGATTTCTGAATACACACTCCAGGCGGTTCCGTCTTTTCGGCTCCGAGCGTTAGAGCAACCGATGAGGCTTGACGATGTTCTGGAGAGTGCTCATGAATTAGCGGCAGCACATGATCACTTCGAGTTCTTCTGGATTCCACATACAAAGTGGGCGCTGACTAAGCGCAACAACCGAACTGATGATGAACTACAACCGCTTCCGAAGGTCAAAGGTTGGATCGAGAAAACATTCATGGAGAATTATGCGTTCGGTGCGTTGTGTCGCGTAGGTCGGGCCCGACCATCTCTTATTCCTCGCCTTGCTACAGCGTTGCCCTCATCTGGCTCACGTGAATATGTAGATCAAAGCTTCAAGATCTTTGCTAGTCCACGAATCGTTCGGTTCTATGAAATGGAACATGCTTTGCCTGTTGAAGCCGTCGTTCCAGCATTGAGAGACATTCGCGCAATGGTCGAACGAAAGGGCTACCTACTGAATTTCCCTGTTGAAGTTCGCTTCACAAAAGGTGATGAGGTTGCACTGTCAACTGCGTATGGCAGAGAATCTGCATATATCGCAGTCCATGTGTACAAGGGCATGGAGTGCGAACCGTTCTTTCGTGATGTGGAAGATATTTTACGGGGTTATGACGCTCGACCTCATTGGGGCAAAGTTCATTATCGCGAAGCCGATGAACTGTCAGCTTTGTATCCACGTTGGAACGATTTCATTGCGCTGCGTAATCGTCTGGACCCACTACGTACGTTTTCAAATGCCTACACAGACACAGTCTTTGGTAAATAAAAGTCAGAAGCAGATGTCTTGCGGGCGAACAGGGCAGCGATCAATTGATTTTCCAGTGGCGTTGCGGATGGCCGCAACAATTGCAGGGGTGACTGATATGCACGGAGCTTCTCCAACACCCTTTGCTCCCATAGGTGCTTGTGGGTCTGGCTCTTCAATCATTGAGATAAGAACTTGTGGAGCATCGAGAGCGGTAGGTAACAAGTAGTCGGTGAAACTTGGGTTGCGAACAATGCCGTTTGTAACGATGATTTCTTCCATCACGGCTAAGCCGAGACCTTGAGCAATGCCGCCTTCAATTTGTCCGATAACAGACATTGGGTTGAGAACTCGTCCTACATCCTGTGCGGTGGCTATTTGCACCACTTTGACTAATCCGAGTTCGACGTCGACATCGACGACGGCACGGTGTGCAACGAAAGCGAACGCCACGTGGCAATTGCCCTGACCGTTTTCGTCAAGATCTTCTGTCGGGCGGTGGTGATATTCAAATGTCTCAGAGACGGTGAAATTCGCAGAGGCTTCTTGGACGGCGATACGCAACGTTCCGATGGTGTCAATAACGTCCGTGTCGTCGATGGCAAGTCGAAGAGGATCGATTCCGTGAAGAGCTCCGACGTGCTCAAACAAGCGCTCTCTCACCATGCGGCATGCGCCGTCCACTGCGCCACCGCTCATCCATGTTTGACGAGATGCTGACGTCGAGCCTGCTGAGCCGATCTGCGTATCAATCGTGTCGTATGTGACATTGTCTACGCCCAGAACTGACCGAGCAATCTGTGGTGCAAGAGTGACAAAGCCTTGGCCGACTTCACTTGTTGCAAATTTCAATTCGACAGAACCGTTGGTCAGAGTGCAACGTGCTGTTGAGTAGTCATCGAAACCTTCGCTGTACATAAGGTTTTTCATGCTGACACCCCAGCCAATACCGCGAACGATATTTCTGCGGTCAGCTGTACGTCCCGAACCACCAGGTAGATCTAGTTCATGTGGACGCGCTTCCATTTCGCGTGGCAACGGCATGGCTGCGGTTTCCCGAATGCAACGTTCTAGGGGAGCAACACTTTCTAATACCTGGCCCGTAATCATTGTGTCGCCGGTGTGAATAATATTTCGCAGTCGAATCTCCACCTCGTCGATACCGGTGGCTGCTGCAAGTTTGTCCATCTGGCCTTCATGAGCAAAGCAAGCCTGCACAACACCGAAACCACGCATTGCACCACACGGAGGATTGTTGGTGCGAACGGCGTATCCGTCAACGATGGCATTCGGGCATTGGTATGGCCCTTGAGTATGAGTAACGCCGTTGATGAGAACTGCTGAAGACGTTGATGAGTACGCACCACCATCAAATACAAACCTGGCCTCAATCTTTACGATGCGTCCATCAGTGTTTGCGTGGTGACGCATCCAGATTTGGGCTGGATGACGATGAACATGTCCAAAGAAACTTTCTTCACGTCCGTATTGCATCTTGACAGGACGACTGGTCCGCATAGCTAAGAGAGCTGTGTGTACTTGGAGACTGATGTCCTCGCGCGCACCAAATGCTCCGCCGACACCGCCGAGAACTAGGCGAACTTTCTCTTCAGGAAGAGATAAACATTTTGCCATTTGTTTGCGATCTTCATGAAGCCATTGGGTGGCCACAAAGACTTCTATTCCTGCACCATCGTGATCGGGGATCGCCAAAGCGGACTCAGTCCCAAGAAACGCTTGATCTTGCATTCCAATGTCGTACGTGCCTTCAACAACAACGGGTGCTGTTGCGTTGACGTCTCCATGGACGATTTGTTGGCGTCGAATGATATTTCCATCTGGATGAATAGGTTCGTGTGTTCCGTCTATGGCATGTTCTGGGTTTGTTAGTGGTGTGAGAACTTCGTAAACAACCACAATGGCCGCAAGCGCCCTACGGCAAGTCTCAGGATGATCTGCCGCCACTGCTGCGATGGGCTCACCCATATAGCGGACGAAGTCTTTCGCGAACACTGGTTGGTCTTCACTAATGAGGCCGTATGTCAATTGTCCGGGAACATCATCTGCGGTGATTACACATTCGACGCCTGTAATCTTCCAGGCGCCAGAAACGTCAATGGAGACAATACGTGCATACGGATGGGGTGATCGAAGTGTTGCTCCCCAGAGCATGTTCTCTGCGTGTAGGTCAGAAGAAAACTCGAAATCGCCTTTGACCTTAGAGACACCATCTGGCCGAAGTGCACTTGATCCGAGAATGTCGCGTTCTGTTTTAGTTATCGTCATAACGACGTGCTCTTTCGTACGGAAATGACAGAATCAACTGCAGCAAAAATGCGACCGTAACCCGTGCAACGACAGATGTTGCCCGAGAGAGCTTCTTTGATTTCTTGCTCGTTCGGCGAATGATTGTGGTCTAGTAGATGATGCACTGCCATAACGAGGCCAGGCGTACAGAATCCGCACTGAACAGCTCCTTCTGTTACGAACGCTTGCTGCACATCTGTAAGTGATCCATCTTGGTTCAATCCTTCGACCGTGGCAATTTGTGTTCCCACCGCAGTTGCAGCCATAACGAGACAACTGCACACAGCAGCATTGTCCACATAGACCGTGCAACTACCGCATTCGCCCTGTTCACAGGCTCCTTTAGAGCCAGGTAATCCGAGTCTTTCGCGAAGGACATACAGGAGGCTTTCTCCAATCCATGCATCTGCCACCTGTCGCTCCTCGCCATTGATGGTCAGTGTGTAGTGCTCAAGCTCACTCATTTTTGAACCCCTCGTAGTAGTAGTCGAGTAGCCAATACGCCGACTGCGTGTCGTCGATACTCAGCGGTAGACCGGTGATCATCGATAGGGCGGGACTCTGCACGCACGCGTTTACCGAACTCTTGTGCCACTGATGGAGTCACGTTCTCAAGTCCGACGGAATTTATCCACTCCTCGGATTCAGATGCTCGAATAATTGTGGGCCCAACAGAGCCGAGAGCGACTCGTACATTGCCGTCATGAATGGCAAGGCACACTGAAGCAACTGAAATAACCATTGCGTTACGAACACCCACTTTGGCGTACCCCTGCCAACCATTTGTCAAAGGAATAGTGACACCGGAGATGATTTCGTTCGGTAAGCGAGAGTTTCTTTTAGGTCCGACCATGAACTCTGCAAAGGGGACTGATCGGCTGGTCGTTTCAGATTGCAAATGAACAATTGCGTTTAGCGCAGAAAGTACGGGCAGCGAATCTCCAGCAGGTGAACATGTACCGAGGTTGCCTCCCAATGAACCAGCGGCGCGTATTTGTGGTGAGCCAACAGTTCTTGCGGCTTCTGCGAGTGCGGGCAGGGCCTCGGCAAGTTCTCCATGCTCCATCGTTGCGTAGGGGACAGATGATCCGATGTGGACGACACCTGACTTGTGATCGATGTTCCAATGTTGGAACTCAGGAATCTTACGAAGAGAAATAACCGTCTCGGGGTGTCTGTGATTGAAATTAACTTCAACCATTAGGTCTGTCCCGCCAGTTACGAGATGCGCGGTTGGATTATTTGAGAGCAGCCGTGTGGCGTCTGTAAGAGAAGAAGGAATAAATACTGGCATGGCTACGTCAAGGCAAGTTTCTTATGGAGCTTGGCAGCTGCTTCAGAAGCTTTGGTTCTGATTTCAGTCATATCGAATTGTGTGGGAGATCCATTCTTGACAACCAATTGTCCATCAACATGAACATCAACACACCTAATACCTGGTGTAAACGCGACATGCCATGGGCTATCTACTTTGTCGTAAGACCATGTAACGGTGTCGTTAACTATCTCAGGGAAGAACTTTTCTCCAGTTTGTAACCACTCCCACACAGTGTCTGGTGATTCCATCACATCAAACTCGCGCAAACGAACGTATGCCAATCGCGCTTCTTCCAACATGTCAGCACCGATACCATCTGTTCCGAGAGCGACATCATTCGAGAACCGAAGAGGATTCGCATATCCGACAGCGTTGTTCATATTTGAACGCGGATTGTGAACGATAGTTCCAGCAAGCTGACGATCAAGGTGCACTGCATGGACTAACAGCCAATTGTCCTTGGCTCGACTCTGAAGTCGAGCACCCGCTTCTTTGTCGTCGATACCCTCAGCAACATGAATATGCACGCCTGTATTCATTGACTCTGCCAACGATGATGCGCGATCAAGAGTCTCATCCGAACATGTAAAGGAGGCATGCACACCCACCATTCCGCGACCACCAGATCGAAGAAAACGTTCGTTTTCGCGAAGACCTCGTGCTGCACCATCGGTCATGGGGGATAGAGGGCTCACTTTCGAATGCAAGGTTGTCCCATCCCAACGATCAGTAATTCCGTACGACAAATTAGTTTTGACTCCAATCATGGAACATGCATCCGCAATGACGTCCAGGCTGCCGTCTATCGCCAGTGGTGATTCGTGATGGTCGATGATCGCGGTCGTTCCATTACACAGCGCCTCTGCTGCACCAAGAGCCGCTGACCAATACAGCGTGTCAAGGTCAAGGGCAACATCTAATTTCC
>JBAXUC010000043.1:0-10676 GCA_037129855.1 Actinomycetota bacterium
CATGGTCTGGTGTAACAGCCGTGATTGCTGCTGCCGAATCTGAATCAGCTGTTATGGCGGCGATTAATGGTGATGCAGTCGGCACACGATTTTTGCCACATGATCGTCAATTGTCTGCGCGGAAATTGTGGATTGCCTTTGCCGCAGAAGTTGAAGGTTCAATCGTTGTTGATACAGGAGCTCGTGATGCGTTGGTCTTGCGCGGTACCTCTTTGCTTCCTGCTGGAGTGACCGCAGTTACCGGCTTGTTTGACGTGGGCGCTGTTGTTGAAGTCGTTACTCAGTCGGGTGAATTACTAGCTCGTGGCCTAACGGCTATGTCGTCTGATGTTGTTGCAACAAGCATGGGCAAGCGCACAGCAGATCTTGTTGATCTTGCGGTCGTTGAAACCGTGCATCGCGATGATCTCGTAATTCTCACCAACCAATAGTTAGTTAGAGCGTGGTCTCGTGGTCTGTACCGCGAGTAGGCATGACCGAGGCGAAGTTATGCATTTCAGGTACTCGAAGTGCGTACAGAGCAACGACGTAGACAACGAGACCTGCGCCTATGCAAAGGAACAATTCGGCAAGCTGCGACATTCCTGAACGAGGATGCAGTACGTATTCAAGCCACCACACAACTGCACCCATCACTGCGCTACCGATAGTTGCGCGCCAAATAAGCGAAAGAAGACTGAGCCATTGAACTGCCGAGTACTTCTTATGTAGTAACCACAGGACCAGAACAGAAGAAACCATGTAGGCAATGCCGAAGGAGAGTCCTAATCCGAGAACTCCATGGCGCTTGACTAAGAACAAAGCCAAGACGATATTCAAAGCATTTTCAAACACATTGATATAGAACGGCGTGCGTGTGTCCTCATGTGCATAGAAGCCGCGCAGGCAGAAAATATAGATAGAGAATCCAGCTAAGCCGATGGAGAATCCGGCCAGTGCTCGAGCAGTGTTATGTGAAGCGATTGAGTTGAAGTGTCCGTGTTCCAGAATTGCACTGATGATGGGGTGGGCGAGAATCACAATTGCCACTGATGCTGGAATCGTCAAGATGCTGATCCATCGAACGCCTGATGTCAGCCATGATTTGAAACCTGACGTGTCACCGGCACGCACGCGCCGAACAAGTTCCGGAACAAATGTTGTGGCGATCGAAATTGCAAGAAGACCGTGGGGCAACATAAAGAAGGTAAATGCCTTGCTGTATGCATCTTGATTTCCGCTGCCTGGTTCTGCAAGGTTCTTAATCACGACTAGGGCCACTTGGTTCGTAACGACATATCCAAAAGTCCACGATGAAAGCTTGATCATCGTTCGCACTGCTGGATGGCCGAAATTAGGGGTAAAGCGGATTGAGATATTGGCGCGTCGTAGAGCAGGGACGAGAACCAATCCCATAGCCATGACGCCTGCAGTGGCAGACATGGTGAAGAGCCAGAAGAAAGTGTGGTCTGTAAGTACGTCTTGAAGACCAGGAGTTCCATCGCGAGTGAACGGAATGATGAGAAGCATCGTGATGGTGATGACATTCGACAAGACAGGGCTCCAGGCAGCAGCAAAAAAATGGCGACGGGAGTTCAGGAGCGCTGAGCCGATTGCGGTAAGACCGTAAAAGAAAATTTGAATGAGAAAAATTCGTGACATGACAGTGCCGACATGGCGAAACTGTTCAGGATTAACAAGCGGGCTGACATGAAGAGAAAAAAGACGAAAGATCAGAGGAGCAGCAGCTATAGCAATTGCCGTAGCAATTGCAAGAACGATGAGCGAGACAGAGACCACAGCGTTCGTGGCTTCGTCATCGTCGTCTTCAGCAAAGCGTGTGAACAATGGCACGAGGCTTGCTGCAAGGAGTCCGCCGACTAGGAGTTCATAGATCGAGTTCGGTGAATTGTTGGCCCCATCAAAAGCGTCTGCAAGCGCAGTCTGTCCGATGATGATTCCAAACACCACGACCCGCAATAACCCCGTCAGGCGAGACATGGCAGTCCCGATTGCGACAATAAGTGTGTCCTTGAACATGACTGGAAGGTTAGGTGCTGTGGCTAGGTGGAGTGGGGTACACGGGCCGTGGCCCAATGCTTTTAATTTGAGCACCCCCCACTAGATTGGAAGACTTATGGATAACCGCTTCGAATCTGTTCAATCTGTCCGCGACGGCCTTAAGGACGTCAATTACCTCGCAGACGACGGGATTGCCGGAGTTGTATTCCTGGCTGATCGCCTCGGAAAGCCAATTCTTGTAGAAGGCCCTGCAGGTACCGGCAAGACCCAATTGGCAAAGAGTGTTGCAGAAATGATCGGCGCCAAGTTGATTCGTTTGCAGTGCTACGAGGGACTCGATGAATCGAAGGCGCTCTACGAGTGGAACTACAAGAAGCAGTTGTTGCGCATTCAGGCCGACCGTAACTCTGACGCGTGGAGCGATATTCACGATGACATTTTCGGTTCCGAATTTCTTTTGACTCGTCCTCTGTTGGAAGCAATTACCTCAAAAGAACCAGTAGTTCTTTTAATTGACGAAGTTGACCGCGTAGAAGTTGAAACAGAAGCTTTATTGCTGGAAATTCTTTCGGAATACCAGGTGTCAATTCCTGAACTCGGAACAATTACTGCTACTCAGATTCCTTTGGTGTTCTTGACCTCAAACAACACCCGTGAGTTGTCAGAAGCACTGAAGCGTCGTTGCTTGTTCCTTCATGTTGATTACCCACAAATGGATCGTGAAAAAGAGATTGTTCTTACGAAGGTTCCTGGAGTCACAGAGATGCTTGCAGATCAGATCGCACGCATCGTTCGTAGTATTCGTCAGATTGACCTGAAAAAGGCTCCATCAGTTAGTGAAACTATTGACTGGGCGCGCACGTTGGTATTGCTTGGTATTGGCACCATCAATGCTGAGCAAGCCAAAGAAACTCTTCACGTGCTCTTGAAGTACCAATCAGATATCGCAAAGGCAGCCAAAGAGCTGTCTGACGACTGAATCGATCGGCGCTGACGCATGCTCGATCTTCTGTCCGGGTTCATCATTGAGTTGAGAAATGCTGGTTTGCCAGTAAGTCTCACGGAGAACCTAGACGCCATGCATGCAATTTCGCATATTCCCCTAGAGGACCGCGAAGCATTTAAGTATGCACTCGGTGCAACCCTTGTGAAGAACAACGCTCACTGGCGTTCATTCGAGACTGTCTTCGAGGTGTACTTCAGTTTGCGCGGGCCGGAATATTCCATTACTGACGGTGACGGAGAAGGCAGCATCGACGATTTGCTGCAACAGATGCAAGAAGCCCAGATGAAGGGTGAAGGCAATGGTGGCGCTGGCGGAATGGATTCGCTGACACCTGAAGAACTCATGAACATTCTTATGAATGCACTGATGAACGGCGACCAAGCTCTCATGCGCGCGTTGGCCCGTCAAGCAGTGCAGCGTTTCGCCGGTATGGAACCAGGTCGCCCAGTAGGTGGCACGTATTACCTCTATCGCACACTACGTAATCTTGATCTTGACGGCATGCTCGACAAGCTCATGGAGGCAAGTAAGAAAGAAGTGGGCGGCGATCTCACGAAGCTGGAAGAGCGTCTTGAAAAGGACGAGTACAACGACCGCATTGAAAAGTTCAAGCAAGAAGTTGAAGCAGAAATCCGCCGTCGGTTAGTGGCTGATCGTGGTGCAGAAGCGATGGCCAAGACATTGCGCAAGCCTCTTCCTGAAGACGTTGAGTTCATGCATGCAAGTCGTGATGAGATGCAAAACCTTAAGAAGTCACTTCAACCGTTGACTCGTAAACTCGCTGCCCGTTTAGCGCGTAAACGCCGTCACGGTCGCAAGGGGCCTCTTGATTTCCGCAACACAGTTCGCCACAGCCTTGCCTATGGTGGCGTACCTGCCGAACCGAAGTTCAAATACCCACGTCCTGCCAAACCAGAATTGATAGTCATTGCTGACATCTCAGGTTCAGTGGCAGCGTTTGCCCGGTTTACGTTGATGTTGGTATACGCAATCTCGGGCCAATTCTCTAAAGTTCGCTCGTTTGTTTTCATTGATGGAATCGATGAAGTGACCGAATACTTTAAAAAGACTGAAGACATCTCCGAGGCGATACACCGCATCAACACAGAGGCTGACGTTATTTGGGTTGATGGTCACTCTGATTACGGTCACGCCTTTGAAGTGTTCTGGGATAAGTACGGTAAAGAAATCAATCCGAAGTCAACAGTTCTGTTGCTAGGAGATGCTCGTAACAACTACCACGCGTCTCAAGCTTGGGTTATCAAAGAGATTCGCCAGAAGGCACGACATGTCTATTGGTTGAACCCAGAGCCACGTTCCTACTGGAACACCGGTGACTCAATTGTTGGTGAGTACGGCACTCATACCGATGGTGTCTATGAATGTCGCAACCTGCGCCAATTAGAGGCATTTGTCGAGAAGTTGGCGTAAGTCGCTGTGTCCAACACTCGACTCGTATTGATTCGCCATGGTGAATCGCGAGCAACAGTCGAACGATTTCTTGGTGGATCGCGAACCTGCACTGGCCTCACTGATTTTGGTCGGCTACAAGTACGAGCGTTGCGCGACCGTCTCATAACCGGGCGCGATGTTTCAGCAAATGTTTTAATATCCAGCAATTTTCCGCGAGCCGTTGAGACTGCTCAGATCTTGGCACCCTCTCTTGGCTCCATGCCCATAGATATTGACGCCGGATGGGGAGAACACGACCCAGGTCCCGAACTAGACGGAATGTCATACGACGCCTACGTGGCCAAGTTTGGTACACCAACGTGGTCAGACCCTGATGAAGTGATGTTTCCAGGTGGAGAAACTGTTGGACAGTTTCACACCAGGGTTGTACGCACGTTGCGTGAAACCGTTCGTAAACATGAAGGTGACACGATTGTTGTCGCTTGCCATGGAGGAGTAGTTGACGCCGTCATGCGACATACTTTGCAGATGCATCAAACAGGCAAATTCGAACTTCATACTCTCAACACGTCAATTACTGAGATAGTTCATGTAGAGGGAAGTAAGTGGAGGCTCGTTCGGTATAACGATGCAGCCCACTTAGCAGCCCTTCAGCCCGTCACTTTGCCTGATTCGTCGGCGAAGTAGATATGACATCACAATTACCAGTAGTCGTTATTGGTGGTGGAACTGCTGGATGCACTGTTGTGTCCACGCTTGCAGCAATGACCACTCAGCCGATCGTTCTTATTGAACCTGGTTCACCCAGTGTGCACGATGATGAATCAGCGTTCTTTACAGTTCTGTCCGATACGGCATTATCTCGTGAAGTGCAGACAACGTTGGTTGACGGTGGTGCGGACAAGCCATACACGCAGGCTCAGGTTCTCGGTGGAGGAAGTGCCATCAACGGATTGTTATTGACAGGTGAGGAGCCGTCTTTTTTGTCTGGTCTCACCCGAATGGCCACCGAAGCAGACTGTGGTCAAGTGGGCTCAGCGTTACTTGCAGAGAACGGCCGATTCAGCAGATTGTGGTGGAACGGTGGGCGCTGGAACCCTGGTCGTGCTGTGCAGCATTTGGTCGATGAAGGCAGAGTGACAGTCATTCCTGAATCACTCACATATCTGGAACATGCTCAGCGAGTAATCAAAGTCGCTCACACCACAAACGAAGCTATTGAAGGATCACTCTTTGTGATGTGTGCAGGAGCTCTCACAACACCAGCGCTGCTGCTGCATTCTTCGCTTGAACGTGCAGTCTCCGGTATTGGCGACGGATTACAAAATCATCCCACCATTACGTTTACTCTTGTCTTGAAGGACACTGTGTCGCAACAATTTGATGCCTCGGTGGTACGTGAATCACGCTCATCGTCTGGCGCCGAATTACTGACTGTTGCCTACGAACGAACTAATGCAGATAATGCGACAAACGGATTGATATCTGTATCTTTGATGGATCCAGAGTCACGCGGTGGCGTGTGGAGATCCAACACGGCGATGCAGCATGATTTCAATATGTTGGCAACCATGCGCGACAGAGTGGCAATGCGCGAGGCTGTACGTGAACTAATTTCCACCGCGATGGGCTCTTCTTTTTCTACTATTTCACAACAGGTTCTAGTTGATGCAGATGGAACCTCTGTGGAAGTGCTTGACGCAATGAAGAATGCTGAGTTGGATGAATGGATCGCAGACCATCTGACTGTTGTGTCGCATGCTGCGTCGTCCTGCTATGACATTGTTGACTCCGATGGCAAGGTGCGAGGCGTTGGAAATCTCTACATAGCCGATTCGTCTATATTGCACAGTGTGCCACCGTGTTCGCCAGCCGGGCCAGTGGTCATTGAGGCGTCGCGGATTGCGCGGGCAATAGGGGAAACATTGACATGAGCTACACATTGGGTTTACATGAATTGGGCAATGGCTGTCACGCGTATCTGCAGCCAGATGGTGGTTGGGGTTGGTCTAATGCTGGGCTAATTGTTGGCGATGGGGCTTCTTTGTTGGTCGACACTTTGTTTGATCTCAAGATCACCCAACGCATGCTTGATTCCATGGTTCCTGCCACACGTGGAGCACCGATAACGACAGTCGTGAACACTCACGCGAACGGAGACCACTGTTATGGAAATGAGTTGGTTGCCGGAGCAAACATCATTGCTTCGCAAGCCACTGCTCATGAGATGTCGGAAGTGCCCCCGGCAATGTTGGCTGCTTTGAATAGCGCACCAGGGGAAATAGGCGATTTGTTCCGACATTTTTTCGGTGAGTTTGATTTTGAAGGCATTACACCTGTGCTGCCGACAACTACTTTCACTGGGAAATACAGTTGTGAAGTTGGAGGACGTGTAATCGAATTGGTTGAAGTCGGTCCTGCTCACACTCAGGGCGACACATTGGTTTTTGTTCCCGATGCAAAGACTGTCTACACCGGCGATATTTTATTTATTGGTGGAACCCCAGTTGTATGGGTCGGGCCGCTGGAAAACTGGATCGCTGCTTGTGACCTTATTTGTGCCTCTGATGTTGACCACATAGTCCCCGGACATGGTCCGCTAACTGACAAGGCGGGTGTCACGGCAATTCGTGACTATCTCTCATTTGTGCAGAGCGAAGCTACTGAGCGATTTAACGGCGGCATGGATGCCTGGGATGCAGCGCGCGACATTGCTCTCAACGGGTTTGAAAAATGGGGAGAGTTTGGTCGGCTTGCGGTCAATGTTGACACCGTGTATCGATCATTGAGCCCCGCACATAAGAGTCCAGATGTCGTAGAACAGTTCAGGCGGATGTTTGCGCTTGAACTGAAGCATTAACCTGCGTAAGTTTTCGCCGAACGACCACCACCCAAGCGCTAAGCGCGACTAAGCAAAAAAAGAACCACTGCAATGCGTATGACAAGTGTGGACCTTCGTCAAGTGGCGGAAGAGGAACTTTGGCAGGCCACTGTGAATTCGGCTTCGGTGTCTCTGTAATAAGTTGCAAGAACATTGGTTCAACAGTTCCGCCGACGTATGTAGAAATGAGCGGAACATCAAAACGCTGAAAC
Organism: Actinomycetota bacterium; assembly: GCA_037129855.1. Taxonomy (GTDB): domain Bacteria; phylum Actinomycetota; class Acidimicrobiia; order Acidimicrobiales; family Ilumatobacteraceae; genus UBA2093. Next base: position 7,514 of record JBAXUC010000043.1, read on the forward strand.
TCGGTGTTGCCAGTATCTGTGGAATCAATTGGTCCGAGCGCCGATCGAGACTGAGACGCACGAAGATATCCGACAATATCTAATTGCCCAGTGGGGATAGAAGGAGTTGGCATAGCAAGGGGGACGAAGCCACGGTTTACAAGAATTGTTCGATTGTTGAGCGAGGTAAATGGCACTGTCGAGTCGTATCCGGCAGAACCGTCTTGTGAGCGATTGATGACAGTGACCGCCTTCGACGAATCGTACGAGCCAGTGATACTGACTCGGACCCACTCGGTTGCCGCTTTGTTCCATTTAGTGGGAACGGCTTGATCAAGGGTTTGCAGTGGGGTTGATGTGTGTGCACGTAGAACAGAATTAAAATTCTTCTTTGCATCAAGACGGTGTAACTGCCAAAGACCAAGGTTGAGCATCAACAATATAAGTGAGGCTGCGCCGATATGAATCAAGATCCATCGGGGAGATAGCAGTTTGCGCAGCATGCGCTTGCAACACTATCGGTGTTGGATATAGCGAGTACGGTAGGTGCCGTGGGGCACAGGGAATACACCGAAGACAGCATTGATTCTGAGTTTTGGCGGGAAGTGTTCGGCGCAGATGTTTCGGCAAGCCCTCCTAAACGAATCGGTGAAGGTCAAGTAGGCATGAACTTGCGGTATGTGCTGACGTCAGATGACTCGTCAGTACCGTCGTCTGTCGTTGTGAAGATGGCGTCGCCTGATCCGATCAGTCGAGCAACCGGTATCGGTCTTCGTAACTATGAACGTGAAGTGAAGTTCTATAACGAAGTTGCCTCGTCTCTTGATGTGCGGCTACCGCATTGTTACTTCGCTGATTGGAATGAAGCGGGTGGCGATATTGCAATCGTTCTGGAAGACATGTCTCCATCTGAGCAGGGTGACCAAATCCGAGGTTGTGGAATAGAAGAGGCTCGGCTTGCAGTCGCAGAGCTGAGTCGTTTGCACGGCCCTCGCTGGAATGACCCGACATTGTTCAATATCGATTGGTTGCAACGTCGCGATCCAGAAGATGGTGCTCGCTTGCATGGTTTGTATTCGTTATTCAAGCCTGGGTTCCTAGGAATTTATAACGATGCCATTTTGTCTGAGACAGGCCAGGAAGGCCTGGACTTCGTGAATCAACTTGAGAATTTGATTCCTGCTTACGTCGCAGCAAAAAATGAACCGTTTACTGTGACACATGGTGACTACCGGCTCGACAACTTGCTGTTCTCTACCACCGCAGATGGTGTGCCGTGTGCTGTTGTTGATTGGCAAACCCCAGGCCATGGAAACGGTGTTGGTGATCTTGCTTATTTCATTGGTGCGGGATTATTTCCACATGATAGACGACAGTACGAGTGGGAACTTGTTGATTTATACATTGCCGGAATTGAATCGTACGGTCACCCCGTTGATCATGAATGGGTCAAAGACCATTACCGCAAAGAAGCAATTTCAGGACTTGTAATGGCGGTTATTGCGTCGCAGATAGTGGGACGTACAGATCGCGGCGACAAGATGTTCGAAGTAATGGCTACTCGACATATTGTTCAAGCACTTGAAAATGGAGCTCTGTCGCTTCTATAGAGCGCGATGCTCAACAAGTTGTTTGACGAGGTTGTCCATCGCTGTGGATTCCTGCTGGGCGAGTGAACTCAAAGAGGAGTATCGCGGTGGCAGAAGAGTCATCATCGCTTCCCATGTGGGACATTCAACACCGAGCAGTGAACTAACGGCTGTACGCAGGCTATTAACAGGGTCCTGGTCATACGTGTCGAGAAGGGTTTCGACTTCCTTCTTGGTCAATGTGTGCACGCCAGAATCGTAGGCGTGATAACCCGCTCATAGGGATACCGAACAGACTTGCTACGGTTCTGTGAAACAAATTGAACTCGTTGGGGGCAAAGAGATGGCTACTTGGAACTATGGAGTGATGTGGAAGGGGATTGCGAAAGCAGACCCAGCGCGTCCTGCACAGATGTTTGGTGATGTCGTGTATTCATGGGGCGACTTTTATCAGCGGTCCAACGCACTGGCAGCAGACATGTTGGTAGCGGGGCTCGGAAGCCAAGCAAAGGTTGCTCATTATCTTTACAACTGTCCGGAATATCTTGAGGCAACATTTGCTTCGTACCTTGCCGGGTTTGTACCGGTCAATACGAACTATCGGTACGGCCCGGAAGAGATCACGTACCTGTTTGATAACTCTGACGCAGAAGCCGTGGTGTTTCATGCAGTCTTTGCCGATTTGTGTGCGCAAGTTCGACCAGCGTTGCCGAAAGTGAAGCGGTGGTACATGGTTCCCGATGAATCAGGAACAGCATTGCCATCGTGGGCGATTGATTACAACACGGTGGTCACTAAAACTGCTGCAGATATAGTTCCCCCAGCACCATTGTCAGATGATGACATGCTCTTTTTGTATACGGGCGGCACCACAGGTATGCCCAAAGGCGTTATGTGGCGTCAAGAAGATTTGCTTCAAGTACTTGGCCGAGGTGGCAATGCCATCACTGGTGTTGCTCCAGCAGATTCAATGGATGAAGTCATCGGACGTGTTCAGCCAGGAGGTGTCGGAATACGCACGCTCGTTGCATGTCCACTCATGCACGGAACTGGACAATTTTCTGCCTTTATCACCCTTGCAATGGGTGGATGCATCGTCACAATGCCGAATCGAAATTTCGATCCAGCATTGCTGTGGCAAACAGTGCAAGATCGCGGCATCAACTCCATTGTGATTGTTGGTCAGGCTTTTGCTGGTCCGATGCTCGAGTCGCTCGATGCGAATCCCACACGGTGGAATCTTTCTAGCGTCGTGCAGATGGGTTCATCTGGTGTTATGTGGAGCCAAGAGAATAAGAATGCTCTGCTTGAACACATTCCGCAAATGCTCATCACTGACAGCTTTGGCTCATCTGAAGCAGTTGGCATGGGAATGTCGGTAGCAGCCAAGGGTGCTGCGCCAAAGACTGCACAGTCTGCCCTGGGACCCAACTGTGTTGTGTTCACCGAAGACGGAAAGCGAGTGCAGCCTGGATCTGGTGAAAGTGGATTAGTGGCTGTCGGTGGCGCCATTCCAGTCGGCTATTACAAAGATGAAGTGAAGACGGCTCAGACATTCCGTCAGTTCGAAGGGCGACGTTGGACCGTGCCAGGCG
>JBAXUC010000044.1:0-10575 GCA_037129855.1 Actinomycetota bacterium
CCCATGCAAACCCGCATTATTGAATTGTTAGCTAACGGAACAGAAGAAGCTCTGCGTGATGCTGTGGCATTGGCGCCAGGAAATGAAGACGCCATCTGCACATTGGCTGATCTGTTGATTCGTACCGGCAAAGCAGAAGAGGCACTGACATTTCTCGTTCGGCTTCCCGAGACTGACCGAGTGCGCAAATTAGGCGCCACGGCGCGATTAGCTATGAACCCGGTTGACAACCTTGATGTAGAACTTGATGCCTTATTGCTCCGTGTCAAAGACGATGAAGTTGCGCGACGTGAATATTTAGACATCTTGGAGACCATGGGGCCGGCTGATCCCCGCACCGGCAAATATAGAAAATTGTTGACAACAAAACTCTTTTAGATTTTCCAATTACATGTCTGCGTTCACCACATCACAGGCATGGATATACCTCACTGGAACGTTATTAAAAAACAAATGTCGTACTGGGTGTCATTTATCGGATTAACCCGACTTGTCATCGGGCTGGTGACGACCATTGTCGCGTCCGCCGGTATTTGGTTATTGGTACGTCCATCTGCGCCACTGGTTGAATCCATGGTGCCGCATGCGTCCGGTGTTGGCATAGTTGCGCCTCTATCAACACTGCCAACACCGTTGACCGTGCGAATTCATGTGGCAGGTGCAGTAGTTCATCCTGGTGTGTACTCCGTTTCGTCCTCTGCCCGAGTTGTTGATGCGGTTACAGCTGCCGGAGGTGCCACATCACGTGCAGATCTTGAACGCATCAATCTTGCACAGACAATTATTGACACAGAGCAAGTATTCGTGCCCTTTCGTTCGTCGCGGACTACAAAAATTACGGTCGCACCACGGCTTCGCCCTTCGCGCACAACAGTTCCTGTTTCGGCACCGACAGTTCCTGGTGCGCTGCCAATTGTTGGTGTGTCAACTACAACGGTGACGCCGCTAATCAATTTGAATTCAGCCACATCAGACCAACTTGATACGTTGCCCGGTGTCGGCCCATCAACGGCAAAAGCAATTATTAGTTATCGCAATCGCAAAGGCCCGTTTGGAAAGGTGGAAGATTTGTTAAACGTTCCTGGAATTGGTCCGTCCAAAGTGGCTGCGTTACGTGATCAAGTCACGGTGTAGTTAGAACGCACCCAAAACAAGAACGCCGAGCAACAATCCGCCCGCTGCGCCAATCCATAGTCCGAGTCCCACCACAACAAATTCGCGCAGCCATTCGCGCCAGCCAACGACAGGTCGTTTTGTCACCCTGCCAGCAACTACTTGACCTAGAAACCACCACAACACGGCGCTGCTGGCAATTGCAATCAACAGACGCGCAGCTCCACCTGCTGCCGGCATACCGAGTATCGGCATAACGGGAAGGGCCATCACCATCAGCACGAATGCGAGCGAGCCGCCAATTGGTCCAGAGACAAACCATGAGAACACGACACCGAACAACCACAAACCAACGGCGCAACCGATGGCCATGAAACCGCCACGACGCCTAATGGACCTGCGGGTAGATGCAACGCCGCCTGGCAACATGAACCGTCCGCCCGTTGATGAAGTTGATGTCACGAGCCAATCGTACGACCCCGCGACTGACGAAGTGAGCCATGGTGTCTCTGCGTCTGTTGGTCTCACATTGCTTGCAGCGGTGATGTGGGTGGCGGTGATTGGCGGGGAGCACATTCCTGGCCTTGCGTCGTTGCGTGGGGCCAGTTGTGTTGTGCTGGTGTTGCTCTCTATCTCTTGGTGGCGTTATCGACGATGGCACGTGTCGTTGATAAGGGTGTTGGTTGTCGGGGCAGTGGGGTTGGTCGGTGGTGCAGCAGAATGGCAAGAGATTTCTGTAATTGATGGCCCATGTTCTGGCAACGCAACAGTGCGTACGGACCCTACGTGGGTCGGAAATGGTGTCGGTGTTGTGCTGCAGTTGCACGGCAAGCGGTATCGGGTGATTGCTCACGGAGCACCAGGGGCGCACCTAGCAAATCGGTTAGCAGGAGAACACGTTGCAGTGAAGGGGAATTGTGCGAAAACATCGGGGCCGTACAGCAGGTATGACCGCGTTACTCATGTCGTTGGTCGCATGACTGTGCAATCAGTGTCTGAGGAGTTTTCTGAAGGGTCAATCGCAGTTCGTGCAGCAAACCGCATGCGTTTGGCGCTGCATGACGGAGTTGCATCGATGCCGTATAACTTGCAAGCCCTCTTTGCAGGTCTAGTCATTGGTGATGACCGGGATCAATCACGTGAAATGGTGAATCAATTTCGTGCAAGTGGTCTGTCTCACTTGTGTGCGGTCTCTGGACAGAATGTTGCGTACCTATTGGCCGCATTGTCTCCACTGCTACGTCGGTTACGACGCAATAGTCGATTCATTGCGGTACTGATCATTCTTGCGTGGTTTGTTTTGCTCACGCGAGCAGAACCTTCTGTCTTGCGTGCAGCAGTGATGGCTGGTTTAGTTGCAATGAACGCAGCATCAGGAACTTCAATGAATGCGCGAACAATTCTTGCGTCAACAGTGATTGTGTTGTTGCTGATTGATCCGATGCTCGCGTGGAGCGTGGGGTTTGCATTATCGGTTGGTGCGACTGCTGGTCTCGCTTGGTTTTCGGCGCAACTCGGGCACATCATTGGCCGTCACGGAATGCTTGCCGCAACGTTGGCAGCGCAAGTCGGCACGATGCCCGTGTCATTTTTTGTCTTTGGGTATGTGCCTGTCGTGTCGCTCATCGCTAACCCATTGGCGCTATGGATTGCAGGAATGGTGATGATGGTGGGTCTTCCACTTGCACTTCTTGCCAGTGTGTTGACACCACTTGTGCCGTTCGTGTCGTGGGCAATGACCATTCCTGTCGCATGGGTAGCTGGGGTTGCACGTATCTGTTCAGGTCTCTCGCCCCATGGGCGTCTCAACGTCGGTTTGTGGCTGTGTGTTGCGGGCGCAATATGGCACCGGTGGCGACAAACAGAGGCATGACGCACTGATGTGGCAAGGTAGTACGCATGGCCGTGTACCTAATTTCTGGCGATGAAATACTCATCGGGCTAGAACTCTCATCACTCGTCGACCGGCTTGTCGGCGATGCGGATAGGTCCATGATGGTCGATGATTTCGATTGTTCCGAAAGCAACATGACCATTGCACCCGTTGTTGACGCTCTCAGCACCATGTCGCTGTTCATGGAGAGCAAAGTTGTTGTATTACGACATTTGCAAGATCTTGATGGCGTCTTTGTTGACACATTGGTTGCCGCAATTGATGCAGTGATCTTCGAAGTTGATTTCATCATCACGGTCACTGGCCGAATTCCCAAGGCAATTGCTGATGCTTGTAAACGCGTCAAAGCCGAAATGATTGGCGCCGCTGTAGTTAGCAATCAAAGAGATCGCATCGAATGGGTGGAAGCCCGTCTCATCGAAGCGGGTTTTCTGTACTCTGCAGATGCATCACGGCTCATTGCCACGTGGTTTGGTGGTGACCAGGGTCGGCTTGGTGGTCTGCTCGCAACCCTCACTTCTGCATATGGCGAAGGCGCCAAGTTGTCGCGGTCAGACATTGAAGTGTTTCTCGGCGAGGCAGGCAGCGTTGCGCCGTGGGACCTCACTGATGCAATTGATGGTGGTGATGTGAAGAAGGCATTGCTTATGTTGCATCGCATGATGAACGCAGGTGAATCTCATCCATTGCAAATCTTGGCGTTGTTGTCGAACCGTTATGCCCAAATGATGAAGATTGACGGCAGGGGAGTGCGAAGCGCCGGTGATGCTGCGGCCATTCTGGGTGGCAAAGAATTCACGGCGAAGAAAGTGCTCGAGCAGTATCAACGACTCGGCAGTGCAGGTATTTCGCGCGCTATCTCATTGCTAGCAACGGCAGATCTTGATCTGCGGGGTGGCAAAGACTGGGAGCCAGATTTGGTGATGGAAGTACTTGTTGCCCGTTTGGCTCGCCTAGGCGGAGCACCTGTGCAACGTTCGTTTGTGAGGCGGTAAGAAAACCGCAGCCGATTACTTAGCGGCGTTTGCGTGTCGCATGAGGCGACTCTTGCGACGTGCAGCTGAGTTGGGATGAATAATTCCCTTGGCTGCTGCCATATCGATTCGTTTGATAGCAAGACGAATGTCGGCTTCACCTTCAGGTGTGCCGAGACTTGCTGTCGCTGTACGAATACGGGTGCGCAATTCGCTCTTGACTGCTTTGTTGCGGTCTTGAGCTTTTGCGTTGGTAAGAATGCGCTTTTTTTGGCTCTTAATATTTGCCATGGCTTGAAAGGCTATCGCCACACACCCCCGTCCCCAACCGCCTAGGGGTAGGCTTTCCTTTGCCCATGGACCTTGCCAAAATTCGGAATTTCTCGATCATCGCCCATATTGATCACGGTAAGTCCACTCTTTCAGACCGCATCCTCGAATTGACCGGGGCAGTCGACGCACGTGAAATGCGTGCCCAGTATCTCGACTCGATGGATCTCGAGCGCGAACGGGGCATCACCATCAAGGCTCAGAACGTACGCGTGCCATGGAAAGGCCACACTTTCCACCTCATTGATACACCGGGTCACGTTGACTTCGGCTACGAAGTTAGTCGTTCACTCGCTGCGTGTGAAGGCGTTGTGCTCGTTGTTGACGCAGCACAGGGAATTGAAGCACAGACTCTTGCCAACTGTTATCTCGCTCTTGAACACAACCTCGAAATAGTTGCGGCACTGAACAAGATTGACCTGCCAGCAGCCGACCCAGACCGGTATGCGGCAGAGATCGAAAACATTCTCGGAATCCCTGCTGATGAAATCTTGCGTATCTCAGCAAAGACAGGTGAAGGAGTTCCTGAACTTCTCGATGCAATTGCAGAACGTATTCCAGCTCCCGTTGGCGATATTAATGCACCATTGCAGGCTCTGATCTTTGACTCGCAGTTTGACCAGTACCGCGGTGTTGTCTCTAGCGTGCGCGTGATGAACGGCCGTTTGTCAACTGGCAGTCGTTTGTTCTTCATGCAAGCACGAGCAACACACGACGTCATCGAAATCGGTGAGCGTGCACCCGTGCCAACACCAGTTGCTGAATTGGGGCCTGGTGAAGTTGGTTACCTCATTGCTGGCATTAAAGATGTAGCTGAAGCTCGTAGTGGTGAGACAGTGACGAACTCGTTGAACCCAGCCACAGAAGCTCTCGAGGGTTATCGCGACCCGAAGGCCATGGTGTTTTGTGGTTTGTACCCGATTGATGGTGACGACTTTGAAACATTGCGAGAGAGCATTGAAAAGCTCAAGTTGAATGATGCGTCGATCACCTACGAGCCAGAGTCATCTGGAGCATTGGGGTTCGGGTTTCGCTGCGGTTTCCTCGGGCTCTTGCACATGGAGATCGTGAAAGAGCGTCTCGAACGCGAATTCAACTTGGCCCTGATTGCTACAGCTCCATCAGTTGCGTACCGCGTGACGCGTACAGATGGTGTGGTTGTTGATGTTGCGAACCCGGCAGATTTGCCTCCAATGCAAAACATCAGCTTTATTGAAGAGCCGTTCTTCAAGGTGTCCATCATTACGCCGAAGGACTACACCGGAACATTGATGGACCTGTGTCAATCACGTCGCGGCGAAATGGTGAAGCTTGAATACCTGTCGCCTGAGCGAGTCGAACTGCATTATCTCATTCCACTTGCTGAAGTGGTCGTCGACTTCTTCGATCAGATGAAGAGCCGCACACAAGGGTATGCGAGCCTTGATTACGAACTCGATGGTTACCGCAAGAGTGACCTCGTGCTTGTCGACCTGCTACTTAATGCAGTTCCGGCAGATGCGTTCAGCACGATCGTGCATCGTGATAAAGCTTTTGAATATGGCCGCCGTATGTGCGCCAAACTGCGTGAACTCATTCCACGTCAAATGTTTGACGTGCCTATTCAGGCAGCAATCGGCGGCAAGGTAATTGCGCGTGAAACTGTGAAAGCAAAGCGTAAAGACGTGCTAGCTAAGTGTTATGGCGGCGACATTACGCGTAAGCGTAAATTGCTGGAAAAGCAAAAAGAAGGCAAAAAGAAGATGAAAGCGATCGGTCGGGTAGAAGTACCTGGTGACGTTTTTATTAGTGCGTTGAAATTAGACGACTGATGTCTCAACAAGCGACAGACAGATCGTCGATGTTTCTTTCGCTCCGACATCGAAACCTTCGAATCTATTTCTTTGGTCTTCTACTGTCGAACGTAGGCACATGGTTGCAGTTCACTGCGATGTCTTTGTTGATCTATTCGATCAATCACAAAGCAACTGATGCCGGGATTAATACATTCGCGCAGTTCATTCCTATGTTGGTGCTTGGTGCATGGGCTGGTGGTTTTGCGGATCGCCACAATCGCCGTCGTGTCACCTTCTGGTGTCAATCACTTTTGGGTGTTCAAGCATTGGTGTTAGCCGTTGTCACATTCACGGGTCATGTGTCATTGCCAATGATTTATCTGTTGTCGTTTGGAACAGGTATCGCCAATGCAATCGATAATCCATCTCGTCGCGGTTTGGTCACTGAACTAGTTGAACCAGCGGAAATTCCAAACGCGATGTCGTTGAACACCACAGTGATGACTGGATCTCGTATATTTGGGCCAGCATTGGCGGCTGCTCTAATCGGACCACTTGGCACTGCGTGGCTATTTGCGTTAAACGCAATCTCGTACCTTTTTGTTCTCGGTTCTTTGTTAATGATTGATAAGACCAAGATGTTGCCAGCCACAGCCGCAGCTCGCGGAGGAAAACCTGTACGCGAGGGTTTGTCATTTGTGTGGCGTGACCCCATGTTGCGTCGAGCATTTATTGTGTTCACAGTGGTGAGCACTTTTGCTTTCAACTACAGCGTGGTGATGCCAAAGTTGAGCGACGTGCGTTGGCATCAGGCAAGCGGGTACCCAATTCTTTTGACATGTGTCAGCATCGGCAGTGTCTTTGGTGCATTAGGCACAGCCCGGTTTACTCGAATCACAGTGAGTTGGTACGCAACGCTCGTCACAATTAACGGAGTCTCCTGTATCGCAATTGCGTGGGCTCCGAACTTCCTTGTTGCGTGTCTTTTGTGCCTTCCTCTTGGCTTTGGAGGCACTGGTCTTGTTGCGTCAATGAATGGACTGAGTCAACAGAACACTGCGCCAGAGATGCGCAGTCGAATGTTGGCTTTAGTTGCTGTGGCATTTCTTGGCTCAACACCCATTGGTGGTCCGATTACCGGATGGATTGGCGACAATATTGGCATTGAGTGGTCAATTGCATATGGCGGAATTCTGACTTTATTGTTTGTACCAATGTTGTGGAGGAACCGATGAGCACATCAATCTGGTGGATACGTCGCGATATGCGAGTGAGCGATAACAAGGCGCTGCAGTTGGCCGCTATCGACGGCGATGTTGTGCCGTTGTTTGTGGTGGACCCTCGGTTTGAAAAAGCAGGGTTAGCGCGACGCTCCTTTATGTATGAAACTCTTCGCGCACTTGATGCTGCGACCGGTGGGAAGTTGGTTCTTCGTTATGGCGACCCAGTTGTAGAAGTTCCGAAGATGGCTGCAGAAGTAGGTGCTCGCAGCGTTCATATTGCATCTGACTTTGCTCCCTATGGTCAAGCACGCGATCAGGGTGTTCGTGAGGCCCTGAAACAGGTTGAAGCGACATTGATTGAATCAGATTCTCCATATTGCGTGAACCCTGGCAACGTATTGAAGGACGATGGAACTCCGTTGAAAGTGTTCACGCCCTTTTATCGTCGTTGGTCAATAGTTGATTTCTCGAGCGCAGTTGTTGCGCCTGTCTCGTATGCCGATGCGGTGAGTCTTTCTCAGGGTTATCCGGATATCGACTCGTCTGGACTGAATTTGCCAGAAGCAGGTGAAGAGGCAGCATGGCGTCGGTGGGACGAATGGTCGCCACGGCTCGAGGCGTATCAAGATGATCGTAATAACCCTGGCGTTGATGGCACATCAATGATGTCGCCGTACCTTCGGTTTGGTGTCGTGCATCCACGCCAATTGATTGCTCGATTGAACGGGACATCGGGCGCAGATCATTACCGCCGCGAACTTGCATGGCGTGAGTTCTATGCAGATGTTTTGTTTCATCAGCCACGCACCATGTGGGAAAACCTGCAACAAAAAATGAACGTGTTGCCCCGCGACACAGATGCTGCGGCACTCGCACGGTTTGAGAAGTTTTGCGCAGCACAAACGGGGTACCCCGTAGTTGATGCAGGCATTCGTCAGATGCTAAAAACCGGAATAATGCACAACCGAGTGCGAATGATAGTGGCGAGCTTCCTAGTGAAAGACCTGCATCTGCCATGGCAATGGGGCGCTCGTTTCTTTATGCAGCATTTAGTGGATGGTGACATTGCGTCAAACAATCATGGGTGGCAGTGGACTGCCGGAACGGGAACTGACGCTGCACCTTTCTTTCGGGTGTTTAACCCCACGTCGCAGAGCGCAAAGTTTGACCCAACAGGTACATACCTTCGGCGTTGGATCCCTGAATTGGCAGAACTTGATAATGCGTCAATTCATGAACCGTCAACGTTGGGTCTTTTAGCGCCATCGGGATATCCAGAACCCATGGTGGATCATTCTGCCGAGCGAATTGAAGCGTTAGCCCGTTACAAATCGGTCAGCGGAAAGTAAATTTGTAGGACCATGCTCGACGAACGCAAAACCGCCATCCTTCGGGCCGTCGTCCAGGAATATGTCGCCACCGGTCAGCCTGTTGGTTCAACCCACATTGCGCAGAAGTCTTCGGTAATGGTTTCGTCTGCCACTGTGCGAAACGAAATGGTTGTGCTTGAGCAAGAGGGCTATTTGGCTCAACCGCATACTTCAGCCGGCCGTATTCCTACCGATAAGGGGTATAGGCATTTCGTTGACTCGATCTCGACAGCCGGAGTATTGGCTTCTGAAGATGCAACCCAGGTAGGTGATTTCTTTAAGGCCACTCATGGTCGGCTGGAAGATCTTTTGCGTCACACCACCACGCTTCTGGCTGATATCACCCATCAAACAGCAGTCATCGTGGGGCCAGAAGCAGATACCACCATCGTGCGTGCAGTTCATATCAGTCGCGTCACGTCTCGCACGGCAACAGTGGTTGTGGTGTTGTCAAATCACAATGTGGAAAATGACATGATTCAAATGTCAGAAGACATCACTGACCAACACATTTCAGATGCTGTTTCTCATTTGTCGCGAACCCTTGTTGGTCATTCGCTAGGAGACGTCACCACGGTTTCATCAACAAATGACGCTCATGTTGATGCAGTGTGTTTCGCAACTATCAATGCATTATCTCGCCACCGTAATGAAGCGCCAGTATTTGTAGGTGGTGCTTCATCAATGGCAAATGCCTTTGATGCGGTAGATGTAGTGCGTGATGTGTTGTCCACTATTGAGCAACAGTTCGTAGTGGTGACTTTGCTGCAAGACATGCTTGATAGAGGGCTGTCGGTTGCTATCGGTGCTGAGCACGGTGTTGAACCACTCGTGTCATGTTCTGTCGTGGTGTCTCCCGTGTTTGCTGACGGCGAAGTCATCGGTACCGTAGGAGTCCTTGGTCCTACCCGCATGAATTACCCGCAAGCACTGACAACAGTCGAAGTAGTGAGCGCCCAGCTGGGCCGCCATATTGCAGAAGGAACGCTATGAGCGCCGATTTTTACCAACTGTTAGAAGTAGAGCGCACTGCAGGTGCCGACGAAATCAAGCGTGCGTATCGCAAACGAGCCCGTGAACTACACCCAGATGCGAACCCGAATGACCCTGAAGCTGAAGATTTGTTTAAACAAGTCAGTCATGCGTACGAAGTGTTGTCAGACCCTGAGACACGCAGCCGATACGACCGATTCGGCGACGCTGGCATTTCTGGTGCTGGCTCTGGCGGTGGCTCAGACCCATTCGGCGGTGGCGGCGGTTTCGGTGACATTTTTGAGGCTTTCTTTGGCGGTGGTGGCGCGCGTCGGCAAGCAGGTCCACCACGTGGACAAGATCTTGAAGTCACTGCTCGCGTAGATCTCATGGCAGTTATGTTCGGCACGCAGGTCACTGTTGACGTGAACACTGCAATTGAGTGCACCGATTGTTCTGGTTCTGGCGCGGGCTCTGGCACGCAACCTGTCACCTGTACTGAATGTGGCGGAGCTGGCCAAGTGCGTCGTGTTCGCCAGAGCATGCTCGGTCAGATGGTCACTACTGGTGCATGTGGTCGTTGTGGCGGCATGGGCACTGTTGTCGTTACCCCGTGTTCAAAGTGTTCAGGCGAAGGCCGCACATCGTCTCGTGAGTCATACACCGTTGATGTGCCGGGTGGAATTAATTCTGGTCAGACAATGCGCCTCACCGGGCGCGGAGCTGCTGGCCCTCGCGGAGGAGACGCTGGTGATTTGTATGTGCATGTCGCAGTGGCGCAACACCCACGATTTGCTCGTGAAGAAGATGTCCTCATTTGTGAGCTGCCATTGACGGTGTCGCAAGCAACTCTTGGCGTGCATCAAGTCTTGGAGGCCCTTGACGGCGACCTCGACCTCGTTGTTCCGGCAGGTACACAACATG